>NZ_FYDU01000001.1:0-135128 GCF_900187575.1 Pseudomonas sp. Irchel 3A5
GGGCAGGAGCACTATCTACAATAGAGGCTCTTGGCCTTAGGAGCTCAACAGCTTCCTGCTCTCCCTCGATGATCAGTCGAGAACTATGGCGCGGTGAGGCGCTAGAGTCGAGATACAAGGAGCTCACCGAGGTTACGAGGCCAGCGATGGCGATGTGTCAGAAAAATCGCCATCGCTGGCCTCGTAACCTCGGTGAGCTCCTACAGGGATCGCGTTGTGCCGCAGACAGACCTCAATCGAATGTAATGCCCTGCGCCAACGGCAGTTCCAGCGAGTAGTTCACGGTCGCTGTCTGACGGCGCATGTAGCCGCGCCACGAATCGGAGCCCGACTCGCGACCGCCACCGGTTTCTTTTTCACCACCGAATGCGCCGCCGATTTCAGCACCGCTCGGGCCGATGTTGACGTTGGCGATACCACAATCGCTGCCCAGCGCCGACATGAACTGCTCAGCCTCGCGCACATCCGTGGTGAAAATGCACGACGACAGACCTTGCGGCACAGCGTTGTTCAGCCGCAGTGCTTCATTGAAATCTTTATAACCCACTACGTACAGAATCGGCGCGAATGTCTCGTCGCGCACGACGTCGCTTTGCTCTGGCATCTCGACGATTGCCGGAGAAACGTAATAGGCATTAGGGAGTTTATCTTCCAGTTGGCGCTTGCCGCCAAACACCTTGCCGCCTTCGCTCGTCGCCTGTTCCAGCGCGTCCTGCATGGCCTGATAGCTGTGTTTGTCGATCAACGGGCCGATCAGATTCCCTTCCAGCGGGTGACCGATACGAATTTTTTCGTAGGCAGTTTTCAGTCGCGAAACGATTTCGGCTTTCACCGACTCATGGGCGATCAAACGGCGCAGGCTTGTGCAGCGCTGTCCGGCAGTCCCTACAGCACTGAAGAGGATGGCGCGTACGGCCAGATCCAGGTCGGCCGTCGGGCTGAGAATCATGGCGTTGTTACCGCCCAGTTCGAGGATGCTGCGAGCGAAACGAGCGGCTACTTTCGGAGCCACTTCGCGCCCCATTCGGGTGCTGCCGGTTGCACTGATCAGGGCCACACGCGGATCATCGACCAGCGCTTCACCTGCATCACGACCACCGATGATCACTTGAGCCAGGTACTCCGGCGCATCGGCGAAGTCAGCCGCCACCTTGTCGAACAGCGCCTGGCACGCCAGACCGGTCAATGGGGTTTTCTCAGACGGCTTCCAGATCACCGAGTTGCCGCACACCAGCGCCAGTGCGGTGTTCCAGGACCAGACCGCGACCGGGAAGTTGAACGCACTGATCACACCGACCACACCCAGCGGATGCCAGGTTTCACGCATGTGGTGACCTGGACGCTCAGAAGCGATGGTCAAGCCGTACAACTGGCGGGACAGGCCGACAGCGAAGTCGCAGATGTCGATCATTTCCTGCACTTCCCCCAGGCCTTCCTGGGTGATTTTGCCAGCCTCCCAGGAAACCAGCTCACCCAGATCAGCCTTGTGCTTGCGCAGCGCTTCACCGAACAGACGAATCAGCTCACCACGGCGCGGAGCCGGAACCTTGCGCCACGCCTGAAAAGCCGCGTCGGCACGGGTGACCTGCTGCTCGACTTCGGCGGCTCCTTCCCAACTCACAGCGCCGATGCGGCTGCCGTCAATGGGGGTATGAACAGGCTGGTCGCCCTTCTGATATTTCGCGGGGTCGACACCGAGGCGGGTTAGCAGGTCGGTAAGCATGTTCTCTCCTGATTTCGGGAATGCTGAAATAACGGTAAATCTTCAGGCTCTAGTAATAACTGGCCTTAACGCCATCAACAAACGACCATTAGGCGAGATATCATTCCTTTTATTCATGCTCGCAGTATCAAGATCGGAAAAGGCCAGAACATGCTCAACAGACGTCACCTGCCGTCCATCACCGCGCTGCAATGCTTCGAGGCGGTCACCCGGCATTTGAGCTTCACGCGCGCGGCCGAGGAACTGAACCTCACGCAAAGTGCGGTCAGCAAGCAAGTGGCGCAGCTTGAAGAACTGGTGCAGCACTTACTGTTTCGCCGGGTGCGTCGCCGCTTGCAACTGACCCCGGCGGGGGCGCTGTATCTGGGCGAAGTGCGCAAGATTCTGAGCCAGATGGAGATGTCCACTCACTTCCTGCGCTCCTATGGCGGCGAAACCGAGGTGCTGCGGGTTTCCACACCCTCGACCTTCGGCGCACGCTGGCTGGTGCCGCGCTTAAAGGGCTGGCGGCTGCGCCATCCGCATATTCATCTGGATGTGGTTAACGAGCAGGAAAACGATGACCTGATTCAAAGCCGCTGCGATTTCACGTTCTACTTCGGCCAGGGCGCACGGCCGGGAGCGGAAAGTATCCGCTTGTTTGGCGAAGAACTGGTGCCCGTCTGCGCACCGAGCGCGTTACCCGCTACACCGTTTACCGATCCGACACAGTTGGCCGATCTGGTCCTGCTGCAAAACGCCAATCGCCCGCAAGGCTGGCATGACTGGTTCGACAGTCAGGGCTATCACACCGAACACAGCTACCACGGGCCACGCTTCGAAACCTTTTACATGTGCATTCGGGCTGCACAGGTCGGCTGCGGCGTCGCCTTGCTGCCGCGCTTTCTGGTGGAAGAAGAACTGGCCGACGGCAAGCTGGTCATCCCATGGCAACACGCCCTGCCAAGCAGCGACGCGTACTACATGGCCTACCCGGAGCATGCCGCTGAAGTGCCGAAGATCAGGGATTTTGCGAAGTGGATGCTGGAGCAGTTGGGGGGAGAATAAACGCAGTTTCTGTAGGAGCGCACGAGCACCGCGAGGCCGCGATAGCGGTGTATCAGGCAGGACGCTATCGCGGCCTCGTGTTGCTCGTGCGCTCCTGCGTTCCTGCGCTCCTGCGCTCCTGCGCTCCTGCGCTCCTGCGCTCCTGCGGGTTTGATGCTTGCGATGCGGCAGATTTCATAAAAATGACGATCAACGATCAGGTTGCAGGCTGCTCCGTATAAACGACGTCCCTCAACCGATCGAGACCATCCCCAAACTGAAACGTGAATGGTCGGCCGAGCTTCGTCACCATTAATTGACATTTAGATGTCAACTCATCGTAGAGATCGGATGAAAGTGTGGTGAGCGCCTTATGTTCATAAAGGCCGTAAGAGTGAGCTCCAAGACTGCCTGCCAGAACGCTTACCTCGGCCATCTGACCTGAGAGACTGAGCGACTTAACTCCTAACTCGAGCTTACCCTCAGAAAGCAACCGACGCATATCTGCGCTATTAAAGTTAACTGCAACACGTTTATATTTTTGACTCCATGTCATCACGGCCATATTGAGAAAAGTGCCCCTATCACCGGGCATCAGCACAGCCATTTCGAAGGGGAGATCATGTTTTATCCGCGAAACAACATAACAATAAAACTCAGGCTTCCCATAATAAATTTTAAAATCTTTTTTATATCTAACCTGAATTGTTAACTCCGACTGCGGATGAATGTAAACGCCGTTATCTGAACGTTCGTAAAGCTGAGGCTGCCCCACTTTAAAGTCTGAAGATTCCGGATCCATTATTAAGTGACCACTGAAAGCAGGCATCCGCTTGGCCTCAAGAACATCCTGCAAAGCATGCTTAAGCGCCTGCTGCTGATCAGGCCCAAATGACTCATCCTTGATAGCAATATGTATGATGCTGGATTGCTTCTTATCAAGCTGAAAATCGAGCCCTTCAACCTGAACACCCAAACCACGTAGCGATTCGATTATATTATCAGGATAAAGCGTAAAGGCAGCTCTCCCCGGCTCCATGTAAAGCTGATTGACGGGCTTATCAAAATACAAAGTCGCGTAATGCCCTGCTTTATCACTATCAGACGGACGCTCTTTGTCGCAACCCATAAGTAAGATCAGAATGAACATAGCGATCATCGGTAGTTTCATGGCAGGCCCGGGAGATTCAAATGAAAAGTAAAAAACTACGCCCACTTCGGAACGCTGCCGAAGTTTAAATTCAACTTCGCACACCATCAATCAAATAAGCCCAAACAACAAGGCTAGCGGCAACTTTAAGAAAAGTCCTACAACCCCTAATTGTTTTTTCTGTCACGGGAGCGCGTTTATTGTAGGAAATGCGACCTGAAATATTGGCGCGATGTCGTGGGACCGGCTTTAGCCGGGAAGAGGCCAGTGCAGTCACTAGAACAAGCCGTCAGTAATACCGCCTTCCCGGCTAAAGCCGGTCCCACGACGCACAGCTTCGAGAGGCTGTAAGCAATTGCGTAGGACGGCATTGGCCGCTAGCGCGTAAGCCCTGCGCGCCCATGCCTAAACCTCCAGCTCTCCACCAAATCCTGACGCCAGCATTACGGCTGCTTCCACCCATCAAATAGTTTTTTATGGCTGTGTGCTGCCCGGCGTTGAACCTATATTCCTGCAACCCTGGGTAGAAGCCTTCGCGCTGCGCATGTCGATCGCTACGTAGTTTCCCTGACTTGATCCCCTGACAGGTTATGACGCTATGGCGACCGCTAATATTGCAAAAGCAAACTCCCAGACCTGGCTCAATGACAGGCACCTGACGGTTATTTTGCTCGTGTTGCCGGTGATGCTGATGACGCTGGCGATCCTGATCAACAACCACGGGATGTTCATTTACACGCTGGACGATCCCTACATTCACCTCGCGCTGGCCAAACAGATGTTCAGCGGCCATTACGGTATCAATGCAGGCGAGTTTTCGGCGCCGTCCTCAAGCATTCTCTGGCCATTCCTGCTCGCACCGTTTGCCGTTTTTGGTAGCGGGATGGTCCTCGCGCCGTTCTTCCTGAATATGGTTTTCGCGTTCCTGACTGTCGGCCCGCTGATCAAGCTGCTCGACGGTTTGCACCCGTTCAGCAAAGTGCTCATTCTCGGTGGTTTCTTCCTCGCGACCAATCTATACGGCCTGATTTTCGCGGGGATGGAGCATACGCTGCAGGTCTATCTCGTGACCTTGATAGCCTGCGCGGTGGTGAAAAAGGAGTTCGGCCAGATAGCCACAACCCCCCTGCCCATCTACGTCGCGCTGATTTTATTGCCGCTGGTGCGCTATGAAGGGCTGGCCGTTTCATTGCCTGTGCTGGCTTATCTGTTCTGGCATGGCGAACGACGCGCGACAGTGGTCAGCGCAGCACTCATCGGTGCGCTGGTGATCGCGTTCTCGCTGTTCCTTAGTCATCTGGGGCTTGGCTACATACCTTCTTCCGTGCAGGCAAAAACCGGTACGGGGCTGGCCGCGCTGTTCTTCAATGTCACCAACCAGCTGGATGCATATGGCTGGGTCTTGCTTGCCCAACTGTTCGTCTGCGTGCTGTTCTTCGACAGAAAGCCGCTGATTCTGATGCTGCTGACCGTGGCCGCGCTGCACACGCTGTTTGGTCGGTCCGGGCAAGGCCGTTATGAAGCTTATTGGCTGACCTTTGTTGGCGTATTCGTGATCTACGCCTGCGTCACGCGCATGAATGCGCGTTACATGACTGCGCTGTTCGCGATGCTACCGATTGCATTTGCGATTCCGGTGTACACGACGCTGCGGGTGCCTCTTTCCTCGGCGGCAATTTATAACCAGCAGTATTCCAGCGGAGAGATTGTCCGGGCATTGGGCGAACCGGTTGCCGTCAATGATCTGGGCCTGGTCGCGCTCAATGGCAATCAATACATCCTGGATTTATGGGGGCTGGGCAGTATCCAGGCGCTTCACTATCGCAAGACGCGCAACGATGTGGACTGGATGACAACCCTGATGGACGAAAAACACGTGCATTACGCGTTTGTTTACAACGAGTGGTTCCCCGAAAGGCCGAAGAACTGGATTGAAGTGGCAGAGATGCGCCTGACCATCCCTCGCGCATCGGCCGCAGCATCCAGCGTTTTTTACTACGCCACGGACGAAGAATCAGCGAAAAAGCTCAAGACTGTGATGGAGCGATTCCGTGATCAAACCCCCAACGGCAAATTCACCCTGAATTTCCCGGCGGTTGCGGCGGTGCGCTGATATACAGCACGCATTACCTGTAGGGGCGCACGAGCAACGCGAGGCCGCGATAGCGTTCCCCCTGACACACCGCCATCGCGGCCTCGCGGTGCTCGTGCGCTCCTACAGATCTGATAGCCGTTTCATGTTTTGATAAGACCCCGCCAACCAGCCCCTACCAAAGAAAACTGCCCCTATCCCGCACTGACTGGCATTATGTCGGTCATTATCAACAACAAGCTCAATGAGCGCTCGATGGCTCTGCCACGGGACGCCGTGACCACTTGATTCATTTTCGTTTGGCCGCGTCTGGCGGCCGGTCCTGCTGGAGCGACCCAATGAGCGAGAGCGCTTTCTCGAATCGCATCGTGCAAAACCTGCTCGATACCGATCTGTACAAACTGAGCATGATGCAGGCGGTGTTGCACAACTATCCTAACGTCGACGTGGAGTGGGAATTTCGCTGCCGCAACGGTGAGGATCTTCGTCCTTATCTGGGTGAAATCCAGCAACAGATCCAGAAGCTGTGCGAGCTGTCGCTGACCGCTCCGGAGCTGAACTTCCTGGAGCGCATCAACTTCATGAAGCCGGACTTCCTGAGGTTTCTTGGCCTGTTCCGCTTCAATACCCGCTATGTGAAAACCACCATCGAAAATGATGAGCTGTGCATTCGCCTGCAAGGGCCATGGCTGCATGTGATCCTTTTTGAAGTGCCGGTTCTGGCGATTGTCAGTGAAGTGCGCAACCGCCATCGTCATCCGGATATCCTGCTCAGTCAGGCGCGAGACAAGCTGTATCGCAAGTTCGACTGGCTGACCGCCAATGCCCAGGCTGACGAGCTCGCCGAACTCAAGGTCGCCGACTTCGGCACCCGTCGTCGCTTCTCATACCGCGTTCAGGAAGAAGTCGTCGACGTGCTCAAGCGCGACTTCCCCGGCCAGTTCGTCGGCACCAGTAATGTGCAGCTGGCACGCAAATTTGATCTGAAACCGTTGGGCACCATGGCCCACGAATGGATCATGGCTCACCAGCAACTCGGGCCACGCTTGATCGACAGCCAGAGCGCTGCGCTTGATTGTTGGGTGCACGAATACCGGGGATTGCTGGGGATCGCCCTGACGGACTGCATCACCACTGACGCTTTCCTGCAGGATTTCGATCTGTATTTCGCCAAGCTTTTTGACGGTCTGCGTCATGACTCCGGTGATCCGGTGAAGTGGGCCGAAAAATGCATCTCGCATTACCAGAAGCTCGGCATTGATCCGATGAGCAAGACACTGGTGTTCTCCGACGGCCTGACGTTGCCCAAGGCACTGGAAATATTTCGTGCACTGCGCGGTCGTATCAATGTCAGTTTCGGTATCGGCACTAACCTGACCGCAGACATCCCGGGCGTTGAACCCATGAGTATCGTCCTGAAAATGACCGCCTGCGCCGGGCAGCCTGTTGCGAAAATCTCCGACGAGCCCGGCAAGACGCAATGCAAGGACCCTAACTTCGTCTCGTACCTGCGACATGTGTTCAAAGTGGCGGATTGATCCGCAAACAGAATCCGTCGCCCCCATCCTTACCGAGGAGTGAATCATGCAAGCCGTACAGCTCCAGATCGCCGAGCAGCTCAAGGTGCAACCGCCTTTCGCCGACGAAAATGCGCTTCAAGCCGAAGTCGCCCGGCGTATCGTTTTCATTCAGGACTGCCTGACCAACGCCCGGCTGAAAACGCTGGTGCTGGGCATCAGCGGCGGTGTGGATTCATTGACCGCCGGGCTGCTGGCTCAGCGCGCTGTTGAAGAGCTGCGCACCACCACCGGTGACGACAGCTATCAATTCATCACAGTGCGCTTGCCTTACCTCGTCCAGCATGACGAACACGAAGCTCAGGCTTCAGTGGACTTCATCAACCCGGACGTTCGTCACACCGTGAACATCGGCGGTGCGGTCAAGGCGATGGCGAGCGAAATCAAGTCATTTGAGGGGCAACATGCCAGTGCTGTGGATTTCGTACTCGGCAACACCAAAGCCCGCATGCGCATGGTCGCGCAGTACACCATTGCTGGCGCTCATCAGGGCCTGGTAATCGGGACCGACCATGCAGCGGAAGCGGTGATGGGTTTCTTCACCAAATTCGGCGACGGCGCCTGCGACCTCGCACCGCTGAGCGGGCTGGTGAAGAATCAGGTCCGCGCGATCGCCCGTCACTTCGGTGCGCCGGAATCGCTGGTGGAGAAAGTCCCCACCGCCGATCTGGAAGACCTGGTGCCCGGCAAACCGGACGAAGCCTCACACGGCGTGACCTACGCCGAAATCGACGCCTTCCTGCACGGCGAACCGGTGCGTGAAGAAGCGTTCAAGATCATTTGTGACACCTACGCCAAGACCCAGCACAAGCGGGAGTTGCCGTACGCACCTTGATGGATCGATGTGATGACGTGGGACCGGCTTTAGCCGGGAAGAGGCCAGGACAGCTACTGGATTCGTGGCATCTAACGGGCCGCTTTCCCGGCTAAAGCCGGTCCTACGTCGTCAGTGATTCTCTCCAACAAGGTTCGCGCTCCAACGTCTCGTAAACAAGAAACCCGGCAATCGCCGGGTTTTCTTTTAAACGCTGGACGCCCTACTTCAACGTAACAGTGCCTTTCATCATGCCGATATGGCCTGGGAACGAGCAGAAGAAGCCGTACTTCTCGGCCGGGTCCAGCTTCGATACATCAAACGTCACCGAATCCTTCTCGCCAGCGCCAATCACTTTGGTGTGCGCGATGATGCGGGCATCACCCTCTTTCAGATACTGCTTGTCGATACCGGCACCCAAGCCATCGGTGGCGATAGCCTGCATATCGGCTTCTTTGCTCAGCACCCAGTTATGGCCCATGACGTTCTTTGGCAGGCTGCCGGAATGCGTGAGGTTGACCGTGAACGTCTTGCAGCTTTTATCGATTTCAACGGCCTTGGTGTTGAAGGACATCTGATCGGTGGAGTCGACTGTCGTACTGCACTCTGCCGCCAGCAATTGCCCGCTGGCCAATGTCAGCAGGGATACAGCAACAAGCTTGCGAATCATGGGGAATCTCCAAGGCAGGGTATTTTGTTTATTCCGGCAAAGACTGCCTGATATGGCGCCAGGTTCCAATGACCTGCGTCAACAAGGCTCAGTGGCAGTTAGCTATCGAGGGCATCGAGACAATCAAAGAGGCGACGTTCGGATCACGGTGCAAGATGCCTCATCGCCACCTTTCAGGATGACCATCATGCAGCTCAACAGCCTTTTCCGTAGTTTGCTCGCCGCTTACGCGTGCGGTGCCACTGGCAGCAGTGCTGAGGAATCAAACCCGTTTTGATAACGATTTAGTAACGAAAAACAGGAGTCTGGGATCAAGGCTTTGGACCAGAGGACACACAACGCCGTGTGCCCGACGCCGTTCTCAGGCAGAATGACGCCATTAATTGCCTTAACAGAGGATCGCCCATGGCTAAACCTAACTACTCCTTCGCGAAACGTCAGCGAGATCTGGCCAAAGAGCAGAAGAAAGAGGAAAAGCTACAGCGCAAAAACGCTGCCTTGGCCGAAACCAGTGCTGAAGGCGAGTCCGAAGCGACTGAAGCGACCGACGAAGCTGCGCCAGTAGAACAGACCAGCACTGACGACAAACCAGCCAGCTGATAAAGCTTGTTCTCTTAGGACCGGCTTTAGCCGGGAGCACATTTTTCCTGAACCAGCAATTGCAGCGTACCTGCTGTCCCTCTCGCGGCTAAAGCCACTCCTACGATTGCATTGAGTCCGTAGGACCGGCTTTAGCCGGGAGCAAGAGGTTATTCACCTCCCCCCCTCAATCGGCATCACCGTCACCCGCACTTCCGGGTCGTGACTGCCACCGCCCAGAATCACCCCCCGCAACGGCGACACATCTGAAAAGTCGCGCCCCCAGGCCAGGCTGATGTGTTCCAGTGCAGGCTGCACGTTATTGGTTGGGTCGAAATCCACCCACCCCAGCACCGGACAAAACACCGACACCCACGCGTGGGACGCATCCGCGCCGATCAGTCTTGGCTGACCCGGTGGTGGCTGAGTCAGCAGATAACCGCTGATGTAGCGCGCCGACAACCCGCGTGAGCGCAGGCAAGCCAGCATCAAGTGGGCGAAGTCCTGACAGACGCCACGACGGCTTTCCAGCACCTCGACCAGCGGGGTCGCCACTTGCGTAGCTTCACCGTCAAACGTGAACTCGGTGAAGATCTTCTCCATCAATGCCTGCACACACCACATCAGCGGCTGACTTGGCACAAAGCAATCTGCCGAGAACTCGATGAATGACTGCTTCAAATGCACGTAAGGCGATTCGAAACGATAGCGACAGGCTTCCATGATGTCCGCCGACATCGGCCGGGCGTTGTACGTCATGATGCTGCGGGTCATTTCCCATGCAGGCGAATGATCGAAATTAAGCGGCGAGCGCTCAAGGACTTCGACCTGCAGGCGCGCATTCACTTCCAGTTCATCATGAGGCCGCTCAAATGCCAAACGGGTCAACGGGTTACCGAACACGTCGAACTCATCACGGCGAATCGTCGGTATCGGGCTGACCAGCAACTGCTGCTCAGTGCAGCGCTGCCAGGGATTGGGTCGCGGCCACAGGTGCGCTAACTGCTGGGCCAGCGAAACCGGGCTGTCGTATTTGTAATGCGTGTCGTGGAAAATCTGGTAACGGGCGCTCATCAGACGGACACCGTACGTTGGCTGATATCGTCGACGTGGGCAAAGTGACGCAAGGCCAATCGATCAGAAACCTGTCCGCTGGCGTCACCAATGCTATGCAACATGTCCGCAAGCCCTTCCAGCACGGCCTTGATACTGCTGTCACCAAACAATGGATTCTCCAGACAACCCAGATCGAAACTCGACAGGCGTCGAACCAGCGTCCCCAGGCTGGCATCACGAGGCGCGCCGAACTCTTCGTTCAAATGGTTCAGGGACTTGGACACCAGCTTGAGCTGGAACAGCACCGCGTGGGGGTTCTGATCATCCAGTAACAGCAAGTCCAGCACCGGAATCAACTGCGGCACGGCCAGGTATCGCGAGCGATAAGTAATGCTGCTGTTGCCCAGCTCCAGCAGCCACTCCAGACCGGCCTGATCGGTCACGGCCGCGCTGCGCAGGAACGCCGCCAGGCTGTTGCTGAGAAACTTCAGGCGCTCGATACGTCGACCGATCATCAGGAAGCGCCAGCCTTCGTCCCGGGTCATGTCATCCAGGGCAAACCCGGATAAAGCTGCCAATGACATGACCAGCCGGTTGAGGAAGTCCAACAGTTCGCCGAAATCTGGATCCTTGCTGTCCAGGCTAGTCGCTTCGCGCTGCAATTCGACCAGCGCCTGCCAGTTCTCCCGAGACAGCTTGCCACGCACTTGCGAGGCGGCCCACTGCAAACGCTGCAGATTGGCGCGCAGACTGAACGGCCACTCTTCGCCGAGAAGGGCCGCAAGAAGCCGCTCAGGCAATGTACCGCCCTCTTCCTCATCAGGAAGCAAGTTCAGGCGCTCACCCAGCGCCACGGCCGCCTCAAGCGCTTCAGGATCGTCGCCGTCCACATAGCGGGTGAGCATGATGCGCAGCAAGCGCGCACTGTTGTCGCAACGCTCACAATAACGCCCAAACCAGAACAGGTTCTCCACCACGCGGGAGGGCAAATACGGATCGCGCCGGATCAGATCGTGCACGCCCAACGTGCGCTGGCCTTTCCAAGGCTCACCGGTTTGCGACAGCTCGCCCAGCACCCACGTGTCTTTGCTGGCACCGCCGCGCTGCATCGAAACCACGTCGGCATCAGCTTCGGCGGCAACGCGAGTCAATCCGCCCGGCAGGACGCGATAACCTTCAGAACTGGCCACGGCATACACACGCATGCCAATGGCACGAGGCTGTAACTGTTGGCCATCGGCCTGCCAGACCGGCGCGTGAGACAGCTGCGCCAGTTCCTGAGCCACATAGGCATAAGGTCTGGCCTGCATGCGTTGCGCGAGGGCCTCACGCTGGGCTTCATTTAAATCCCGGCCAAACACTGGCGAAAAACTCTGGGAAGGGAACGCGGGCTTGATCAGCAAATCCGGCAGTTTCTCCAGCGCTTGAGCCAGCACGGGCGGTTCGCCGCACCACCAGGTTGCAACGGACGGCAGGATCAAGTCCTCGTCGAACAGGTACTGACAAATCTTTGGTAAAAAGCCCAGCAGGCCTGGTGACTCCAGCACACCACTGCCCAGCGCGTTGGCAACCAGCACCTTGCCCTGACGCACCGCTTCCAGCAGGCCCGGCACGCCGAGCGCAGAATCGGTGCGCAGCTCCAGCGGGTCGCAGAAATCATCGTCCAGACGACGCATGATCGCGTGCACCCGACGCAAACCGCTGAGGGTTTTCAGGTACACCGTCGCGTCGCGGACCGTGAGATCGCCACCCTCCACCAGTGGATAACCCAACTGGCGGGCCAGATACAAATGTTCAAAATAGCTCTCGTTGAAGCGACCCGGTGTCAGCAGCACGATCAACGGCGTTTCGTTATTGGCTGGCGCCTGACGCGCGAGGGTTTCCTGCAAGGCGCGGAAAAAACCGGACAGGTGTTGAACCTGTAAATCCCGGTAGGTTTCCGGGAAAGCGCGGGACACGATCTGGCGGTTTTCCAGCGCATAACCTGCGCCCGACGGCGCTTGTGTACGGTCAGCTGTCACCCACCAGCGACCATCAGGCGTGCGTGCCAGATCCACCGCGTACATGTGCAGGAACGCGCCTTCCGGCGGTGTGATGCCTTGGCACGGCCAAAGGAAATTGTTATGGCCGAATACCAGCTCGGCGGGCAGCAGGCCTTGGGCGATCAGGGTTTGCGGACCATACAGGTCAGCCAATACCGCGTTGAGCACTTTGGCGCGTTGCGCAATGCCCGCAGCAACCTGCTGCCATTCTTCGGCAGGAATCAGGTGCGGTAGTAAATCCAGCTCCCACGGGCGGTCCGCGCCCTTGGGATCGGCGTAAACGTTATAGGTGACGCCATTTTCCTGAATCTGTCGGGCCAATAGCGCCTGACGTTGAATCAATTGTGCGGAAGTACTGCGTTGCAGCTGTTCATACATGCGCTGCCAATGAGGGCGAACAGCTCCATTGGCATCAAGCATTTCGTGATAGGTACCCGCAAACACAGGGTAATGGTCAAGCAAGTCGCGCATGGAAGGCTCGGCAGAGACTAAAAATTTCAGAGTAGCGCAGTCGGATGTCAGCTGATGGTTAGCTGCTCCGGCTGGCGTAACCATTTTTATAAAACAGACTGAATCAACCTGCCCCCGGCAGGAGCGAACTTGTTCGCGAGGCGTCGTTCCTGACACGTATCCTCGCGAACAAGTTCGCTCCTACCGGCGTGCACCACCGGGCATTTATCAATGCAAACGCATATCCAGCGTCATCGGCAGTTCGTCGTTGATGCTCAGCAGTGGCACTTCCAGTTTGCCGGGGGTATGACCGATCCTGAAGAACCGCGCGAGACGGCGGCTTTCCGCTTCGTTGGCATTGACCGGCAAGGTCTCATAATTGCGCCCGCCAGGATGCGCGACATGATACTCGCAGCCGCCCAGTGAACGCTGCATCCACGTATCAACCAGATCGAACACCAGCGGTGCATGCACCGGGATAGTCGGTTGCAGGCAATTGGCAGGCTGCCAGGCCCGATAACGCACCCCGGCGACAAATTCGCCCACTCGTCCGGTGGGCTGCAACGGTATCGCAATGCCATTACAGGTCAATACATACCGTTTCGGCGGCAGGCCATTAATCTTGACCTGCAGGCGTTCCAGCGAGGAGTCCACGTAACGCACCGCACCACCGGCCGAACCTTCCTCGCCCAGCACGTGCCACGGTTCGAGCGCCTGACGCAATTCTAGCTCAATGCCACTGACCGCATAATCGCCGACCTTGGGGAAACGGAACTCCAGATGCGCCGCAAACCATTCGGCACGCACCGGGTAACCGGCACCGTTCAACTCTTCGATAACGTCTGCAAAGTCCTGCTCGATGAAGTGCGGCAGCATGAACCGGTCATGCAATTCAGTCCCCCAACGCGCCAGCTTGGCGGGCGCATACGGCTCGCGCCAGAAACGCGCTACCAGCGCACGCAGCAACAGTTGCTGAGCTAGGCTCATCCGGGCGTGCGGCGGCATTTCAAAAGCACGCAGCTCCAAAAGTCCCAGACGGCCAGTGGCACCGTCCGGGGAGTAGAGCTTGTCGATACAGAACTCGGCACGGTGAGTGTTGCCGGTGACATCGATCAGCAAGTTACGCAGCAGCCGGTCGACAACCCAGGGCGCAACTTCTTCACCGGGTTTGGGCATCTGGGCGAATGCAATTTCCAACTCGTACAGCGAGTCGTTACGCGCCTCATCGACCCGTGGTGCCTGAGAAGTAGGACCGATGAACAGTCCGGAAAACAGATACGACAGCGAAGGATGGTTGTGCCAGTAGCTGAGCAGGCTGCGCAGCAAGTCGGGGCGGCGCAGGAACGGCGAATCGCCGGGCGTCGCGCCACCCAGAACGAAGTGGTTGCCGCCGCCGGTGCCGGTGTGTCGGCCGTCGATCATGAATTTTTCGGTGGTCAGTCGCGTCAGCCGCGCCTGCTCGTAGAGAAACTCCGTGCGTTCAACCAACTCATCCCAGGAAGCAGACGGCTGTACATTGACTTCGATAACGCCCGGATCAGGCGTAATACGGAAATTTGCCAGACGCGGATCGCTTGGCGGTTCGTACCCTTCGAGCAGGATCGGACAGTTCAGCTCTTCGGCGCTGGCTTCGATGACCGACACCAACTCCAGGTAATACTCGAGTTTTTCCAGCGGCGGCATGAACACATACAAACGCCCTTCCCGCGCTTCGGCACAGAGCGCCGTACGCGTCAGCCAGTCGGCCGACTCGTCGATCTTTGGCATACGCTCAGCGTTGGCGTCCAGCTGTTCTGTAAGTCCGGTAAGTTGTGCCTGAATTTGCCCGTCATCTGGCAGTTCGGGGAAATCCTGATTGAAGTCGGTGGGGTGAATGAACGGATATTCCGCCGCCTTGACCCAGGGTTGCGAGGCCAACGGCAAACGATAGCCCAGCGCCGAATCACCCGGCACCAGACGGCAATGGGTATCCCGCAGATACCAGCGACCACTCTGCCAGCGATCACCGTCGACGGAGCGCGCCAAAGGCAGGACCTGACCAATAACCTTGTCCAGCCCTTGAGCGAACACCTTGCGCAGCCGCGCACGCTCAAGTTCGTCACTGAGGCGTGAGTCTTCGGCGCTGACGTTGGCAGGCAGTGCGCCCTCACGCCACAGGTAATAGAAATTGTCTTCGTAGGCAGGGAACACAAAACGCGTCGGCACTTTCAGCCGCTCAGCGACGCTGGCCAGAAACCTTCCAGCCAGTTCGCCCGTCGCGCCGTAGTTTTCGGTTTCTTCGGCAATCAATGCATTGTTGTGCCACACAGGCTGCCCGTCTTTACGCCAGAAGCAATTGAGCGACCAGCGCGGCAACTGCTCGCCCGGGTACCACTTGCCCTGGCCAAAGTGCACGATACTCAGCGGCGCATAGTGTTTGCGCATGCGCTGAAACAACTCAGCCGACAAAGCGCGCTTTTTCGGCCCCAGCGCAGCAGTGTTCCACTCGGCACCGTCGCGATCATCAATAGAGACGAACGTCGGCTCGCCGCCCATGGTCAGGCGCACATCGTTGTCAGTCAGATCGCGGTCGATCTGATGGCCCAGCGCTTGAATCTCGGCCCATTGTTCTTCGGTGTAAGGCTTGGTAACGCGAGGCGCTTCCCAGATGCGCTCCACCGACATTTCATGGCTGAACTCGGTTTCACAGGGTTCAACCAAACCACTGATCGGCGCTGCCGACGAAGGCTCCGGACTGCACGCCAGAGGAATATGCCCCTCCCCCGCGAACAGGCCGGACGTCGCATCAAGCCCCACCCAGCCTGCGCCGGGCAGATACACCTCACACCAGGCGTGCAGGTCGGTGAAGTCGACATCGGTACCGGATGGCCCATCAAGCGCTTCAACGTCAGCCTTGAGCTGAATCAGATAGCCGGACACGAAACGCGCGGCCATGCCCAGATGACGCAGCAACTGCACCAGCAACCAGGCCGAGTCGCGGCATGAGCCGGACGCGTTTTCCAGCGTGAATTCCGGGGTTTGTACACCGGGCTCCATGCGGATCAGGTAATCGATGTCCTGACTCAGGCGCTGGTTAAGCCCCACCAGAAAGTCGATGGCAGGCAATGGCGTGCGGTCAATGCTGGCCAGATAGTCAGCAAACTTCGGCGTCAGCGGAAGCTTTTCAAGATACGGCGCCAGTTCGCGCTGCTCTTCGCTGGCATAGAAGAACGGGATCTTCTCGGCATAAGGCTCGAGGAAGAAGTCGAACGGGTTGAAGACCGCCATTTCGGCGACCAAGTCAACTTCAACACGCAACTCGTTGGTCTTTTCCGGAAAGACCAGGCGCGCAAGGTAGTTGCCTTGAGGGTCCTGCTGCCAGTTGATGAAGTGATTTTCAGGCAGGACTTTCAGTGAATACGACAAAACCCGGGTGCGGCTGTGGGCCGCAGGACGCAGGCGGACAATCTGCGGACCCAGTTCAACCGCTCGTTCGTAGCGGTAATGCGTGACGTGGTGCAAGGCAATGTGAATCGACACGGCGTGCCTCCTGCGAGCCTGGACGGTAATGGAACCGCGCAAGACTTATGCCATCCGGGCAAATACGGCGGTTCCTCGATGGCGAGGCAGAACCAGGCACTATTAAAGCGCCTACCGTGCCCCGCGGTGCAAGCGTTGCACAGAAATAAGGCACTGGGAGGGAAAATTTGTGAGCGAGCTGGCGGACAGTCGAGGGGACTGAGCAGATCGTGATCATCTGTGGCGGCGAATTCATTGACGACGGCGGGACTAGCTGAAATCAATCGCGTCTGACGTGGTGCGTTGTGAATGAATTCGCTGCCACTGGGAGTGTGCAGGGAAGCAGTGTGGGTAACCCAAACGGGTAGTGCGCGTTATAGCGCGTGAAGATTGAACATTTAGTAGCTGTAGTGAACGGTTATTGAGTCCTCACCAGCGGGAGTTCCCTGATTTTGTCCGCCACTCACCAAATGCTTAATAGTAATTCTCGCAAATCTGTCGAAACTATGGTGATTAAAAGCCTCAGTCGAGCCTGAAGAGTTCTTGGAAATTTCTTCGCACTGGTCGTAACCAGCTCTCCCTGGTCGGGTGTAACATATCTGAACGTTCTCACCTGTATTATTCGGGTAATAGGTACTAGTCCAATTTATGCTCTCCAGCCTTTTCGGCAAATAACGTTGATTTCTGGGAAAATCCATAGTCATCATCGAAAACTGGGACAGACCAACGCCAGCTTTGGCGACCACAATTCGGTCGGGCACTTCAGACTTGGTAATGGAACTCTCTACTGCGAATGTATTGGCTGACAAAGCAACAAGCGTAATTGCTATAATTTTTTTCATGAGTCATTCCTTGAGTATTGTGCTTAGAACCCCAAGCTTACTCAACCGCCCACGTCGCGCGACATACATATGTATTAAATAAAAACCGATCAGCAGCACCGCTGCGCTAATGCGGCGCGATCAAGTGACTCGCGCCTTTGTAAGCAGAGGATGGTGCAAGTCTTACATTTCTCCAAGCCGATCCCATAGACTACCAAGCCAACCCGGCTCTCCTGGGTGAAGATCATTGCCGGGCCATTCGCGTAATATCTCCAGCCCCGTCCTGGTCCTTACAAGCTGCAGATGAGTTTGAGCCGCTTTACCGCTCCCCTCTTCCAATTCAATGCCCAGTGCTCGACCCTTTTCAGTGAGACGCCATACACCATTTTCGCTGATAACATCAGGATCGAAATGCGCCATCCTGACCGTACTCGAGGTCGTCATTACGTAGTACTCCTCCCCTGGCCTGGGCACATAGCTAGAGAACGTGCTCTCCACAGGAGCTGCTGTATTAGATTCATCAGAGAACTTCGTCACGACATGTTCCATGAATTCAAAATATCCAAAATTCCCCAGCGCGCCAGAAGTTGGAGTCAGCGCATATCGCAAAAATTCCGGATCGAGCCGTGTGCTATTTATAGCGGCGCCATTCAATATACGCGACGCGACAGCTGCATCTTCTTCTGGAAAAGCAACCGTCAACTTCCAACCCTGGAGATCGTAATTGCACTTGTTAAAATCCGACTTGAAATGCCCAAACATCCGATAATGTCCAAGAGAACGAGCGACCCCATCAACATATTCCATGTCAACATCCTCACCTTGAGCATAAGCATAGATATCAGAAAGCAGCTCGCGATCTTCTTTCGTGAGGTACTCACATTCGTTACGGGAAAGGTCCCCGAACTTTAAACCTTTCGACGCATCGGCAATGGCGGGCTCACGCACTCCGAACAAACGCTCCACCATTAACTGGCGACCCACCTTATTGGCTTGAGTAGCAGCTACATCAAGTTGCGATGGGGGGACAACTTTCGGCTGCTCGCTCAACCTCGATACTTGAGTAAAGGCCGGCTCGGGAAGTGATCGTTGAATAACCTCCAGAGGCTTCGCTGCGCCCATTTCGCTCAGCGACATCTTGCTGCCCGAATTGAGCTCAATCTTCTGCTGCAAATCGACAGCATAACCAACCGGATACTGGCTTTGCTCAATGGGTGCCAGTGACTTGAAATGAGTGAACGCCTCATTAAAAAAGCCAGTCATCTTCCCGGTGTCGCCGTACTCAAGCAGTGCGTGCTGAGTCGCACTCTGTCGCCAGAGCTGTTCCTGACTGGAGGACTCTTGCAGGGCTGCCACACGGTCTGCGACAGAAAAATCACCACCTTCGTCATATGCTATCAAAGCCAACTGATCTCGGGGCATACCTTGAAAAGGTCTGGCGGACGTATTGGATTGCTGGACTTGATGAGGACCGCCCAATAGCTCGTTGAGCACTTGCGACGCCTTCTGCCCAAGTGCCTGCGGGTCTAAAGCGGCATCTCTGGCCTGGGCACGCGCCGAAGCGGCGCTAAGCTGACTTGCCAGGACTGAAACCGAGCTATCGGTGCGGGTCTGATGAGTCACCTCGTCAGCAACTATGGTTGCTATGGCTGAGGGCCTGCTGTCCACAGTTGAGATGACACCCTGAGCTCTCACTGAATTGTTATTGATAATGAGCACCGCGATCTCCCTGACTTAGGCGGCTAGCAACGCTAGCGCTTCTGTTGAAGAAACCGAGGATAGGCTCAGGGCGCCCCACTGAATGTAGGACTAACTGCGTCGTCGCGTGGGAAGAGTCTTGTTTTGCTTTCAGTGTGCGTCAGGCGGGTTGTTATCGGGGAGAAAACGAGATCCGCAGGCTCTTCCGGTAGAACGTCAAAACCTGAAGTCACAACGCAAAACGCCAACCCGAAGGTTGGCGTCCAGTACACAGAATCACACTGTTAGCGCGGAACGACCGGCTTGCGCTTCGGCGGCTTTGGCCCTTTGCCTTTCGCAGCATCCATACGCTCTTTGGCGGCCTGCCTGTTGCGCGCCTCGGCGGCGGCCTTGGCTTGCTCGCGTTTGTCCCAGGGTTTGCTGCCATCGCTGCCGCGAGGTGGCAAGCCGGTGTGCTGGGTGAGGATCCTCGTGGTTTCCTTGGCGACCTTGTGGCTGCCAGCGGGTGTCGAGTTTTTACGTCGGGCACTCTGGTAGCTGTCGGTGGTGGGCTGATGCAGCGGGATCAGTTGATCCTTGCCCGAACCGATCAGGTCGGCGCGGCCCATGCGGGTCAGTGCCTCACGCAACATCGGCCAGCCTTTTGGGTCGTGATAGCGCAGGAACGCCTTGTGCAGACGGCGTTGCTCTTCGCTTTTCACGATGGTCACCGCATCACTCTTGTAGGTGACCTTGCGCAGCGGGTTTTTGCCCGAGTGGTACATGGCGGTCGCAGTAGCCATCGGCGACGGATAGAACGCCTGCACCTGATCGGCGCGGAAGCCGTTGCCCTTGAGCCACAACGCCAGGTTCATCATGTCTTCATCGGTGGTGCCAGGGTGGGCCGCGATGAAGTACGGAATCAGGTACTGCTCTTTGCCCGCTTCCTTGGAATACTTCTCGAACATGCGCTTGAACTTGTCATAGCTGCCAATGCCCGGTTTCATCATCTGGTTGAGCGGACCTTCCTCGGTGTGTTCCGGGGCGATCTTCAGGTAACCACCCACATGGTGGGTCACCAGCTCTTTAACGTATTCCGGTGACTCGACCGCGAGGTCATAGCGCAGGCCGGAAGCAATCAGAATTTTCTTCACGCCCGGCAACGCACGAGCACTGCGATACAGCTGGATCAGCGACGAGTGATCGGTGTTCAGGTTCGGGCAGATACCAGGGAACACGCAGGACGGCTTGCGGCAGGCGGATTCGATTTCCGGGCTCTTGCAGGCAATGCGGTACATGTTCGCGGTCGGGCCGCCGAGGTCGGAGATCACCCCGGTGAAACCTGGCACCTTGTCACGAATCTCTTCGATCTCGCGAATGATCGACTCTTCAGAACGGTTCTGAATGATCCGGCCTTCGTGCTCGGTGATCGAGCAGAAGGTACAGCCACCGAAACAGCCACGCATGATGTTTACGGAGAAACGGATCATGTCGTACGCCGGAATCTTTTCCTTGCCGTACGCTGGATGCGGAATACGTGCGTAGGGCATGCCGAACACGTAGTCCATTTCTTCAGTGGTCATCGGAATCGGAGGCGGGTTGAACCAGACGTCAACGTCGCCATGCTTCTGAACCAGAGCACGGGCGTTACCCGGGTTGGTCTCCAGGTGCAGCACGCGGTTGGCGTGAGCGTAGAGAACTGCGTCGCCACGAACCTTCTCTACTGACGGCAAACGGATGACCGTTTTGTCACGGGTCATGCGCGGGCTGGCCAGAATCTGTACAACCTTGGCTTCGTTCGGATCTTCAACCGGACCCTTTTCCTGCTCGATGGCACAGGCCTGGGTGTCCTGGGTATTCACATACGGGTTGATGATCTTGTCGATCTTGCCCGGACGGTCGATGCGGGTGGAGTCGACTTCGTACCAGTCTTTAGGCGTGTCACGACGGATGAACGCCGTGCCGCGCACATCGGTAATGTCTTCGATCTTGTGGCCGTAGGACAGGCGTTGAGCCACTTCGACAATTGCGCGCTCGGCGTTGCCGTACAGGAGAATGTCGGCGGCGGCGTCGATGAGGATCGAGTTGCGGACCTTGTCCTGCCAGTAATCGTAATGGGCGATGCGGCGCAGCGAGGCTTCGATGCCACCCAGCACGATAGGCACGTGCTTGTAGGCTTCCTTGCAACGCTGGCTGTACACAAGGCTGGCGCGGTCCGGACGTTTGCCCGCCATGCCGCCTGGCGTGTAGGCATCATCGGAACGGATTTTCTTGTCCGCGGTGTAGCGGTTGATCATCGAGTCCATGTTGCCTGCAGCGACACCGAAAAACAGGTTCGGCTCGCCGAGCTTCATAAAGTCGTCTTTGGACTGCCAGTTCGGCTGGGCAATGATCCCGACGCGGAAGCCCTGAGACTCCAGCAGCCGGCCGATGATCGCCATGCCAAACGATGGGTGATCGACGTACGCATCACCGGTCACGATGATGATGTCGCAGGAATCCCAGCCAAGCTGATCCATTTCTTCCCGGCTCATTGGCAGGAAAGGAGCGGGCCCAAAACATTCGGCCCAGTACTTCGGATAGTCAAATAACGGCTTGGCTGCTTGCATGTCGGGACCTACGTTTGCACGTTGGAAAAATCGCGGGCGCGGAATATAGCACAAATTTTGATCAAATCCGACGGCGATGGTCGGAATTGAGTAACAGGTGTGGCGACCCAATAGGGCTTAACCGTAACCGTAGGACCGGCTTTAGCCGGGAGGGCGCTGGTAATCCGATAATTTTCCTTCGCCAGAAATACCGCTCTCCCGGCTAAAGCCGGTCCTTCGGGCGGTCGTCAAACACATCCCACACATCACTCGTCTTCGAAGTTGTAACTGCCCGGCGCGAGGTTTTCAAAGCGGGTGTATTTGCCGATGAACGCGAGCCGCGTTGTCCCGATTGGACCGTTACGCTGCTTGCCGATGATGATCTCGGCGATACCTTTGTGCTCGGTCTCCGGGTGATACACCTCGTCCCGGTAAACGAACATGATAACGTCGGCGTCCTGCTCGATCGCTCCGGATTCCCGCAAGTCGGAGTTGATCGGGCGCTTGTTCGGACGCTGCTCCAGGGAGCGGTTGAGCTGCGACAGGGCAACGACCGGGCAGTTGAATTCCTTGGCAAGGGCTTTCAACGAGCGGGAAATCTCGGAAATCTCGTTGGTCCGGTTATCACCACCGGAACCGGGGATCTGCATCAGCTGCAGGTAGTCGATCATGATCAGGGCGATGTCGCCGTGCTCACGCACCAGACGTCGTGTCCGGGCGCGCATTTCCGACGGACTGATACCGGCCGTATCGTCGATGAACAGCTTGCGCTCGTTGAGCAGATTGACCGCCGACGTCAGGCGCGGCCAATCGTCATCTTCCAGGCGACCGGCACGGACCTTGGTCTGGTCGATACGTCCCAACGACGACAACATACGCATGATCAGCGATTCACCTGGCATCTCCAGGGAGTAAACCAGCACCGCCTTGTCGCTGCGCAACACGGCGTTTTCCACAAGGTTCATGGCAAACGTGGTTTTACCCATGGAAGGACGACCGGCGACGATGATCAAGTCGGCCGGTTGCAGGCCGCTGGTCTTCTCATCCAGGTCGGTGTAACCGGTGGACAGGCCGGTGATCGCGTTGTCGGTATTGAACAGGGTATCGATACGGTCGATAGCCTTGGTCAACAGGTCGGTCACGCTAACCGGGCCACCGGTCTTTGGACGTGCCTCCGCAATCTGGAAAATCTGCCGCTCGGCTTCGTCGAGGATTTCAGCAGCGTTGCGCCCTTCCGGGTTGAACGCGCTGTCGGCGATTTCGGTGCTGATGCCGATCAATTGCCGCAGCGTCGCCCGCTCACGGACGATTTGCGCATAGGCCTTGATGTTGGCAACGGACGGAATGTTTTTCGCGAGTTCGCTGAGATAACCCAGACCGCCAACCTGTGAGGTCTGACCCTCTTTTTCCAGCTGTTCGGCCAGCGTAACCACGTCGATGGGCTGGTTCTGGTCAGCCAGACGGGCGATGGCGCGAAAGATCAAACGGTGGTCATGTCGATAGAAATCGCCATCCGACACCTGATCGAGCACGCGTTCCCAGGCGTTGTTGTCCAGCATCAGACCACCGAGTACTGCCTGTTCGGCCTCGATGGAATGCGGCGGCACCTTCAGCGCGGCGGTTTGCAGATCATATTGCTCAGGGGCGGAGATATCGTTCATGACCACTCAGAATCAGGGGTTGTGAAAAAACCAACTGTACAGAAAGACAAAGGGCACGACCTGTAAACAGGATCGTGCCCGATGTTAATCCTCTAGCGAGCAAGTCGCCAGACGATTACGTACTGCTTAAGCAGCCACCACAACAACGCGAACGGTTGCTTCTACGTCGCTGTGCAGGTGCACGGCTACGTCGAATTCGCCAACGTTACGGATGGTGCCGTTCGGCAGACGAACTTCGCTTTTTGCAACTTCAACGCCAGAGGCGGTCAGTGCATCAGCGATGTCGTGGGTGCCGATCGAACCGAACAGCTTGCCTTCGTCACCAGCGGTGGCAGTGATAGTCACTTCCAGCTCAGCCAGTTGGGCAGCACGAGTTTCGGCAGAAGCTTTTTTGTCTGCAGCCAGTTTTTCCAGCTCGGCACGACGCTCTTCGAACGCAGCAATGTTAGCAGCGGTCGCAGCGGTAGCTTTGCCGTAAGGCAGCAGGTAGTTACGACCGTAACCGGCCTTAACATTTACTTTGTCGCCCAGGTTGCCCAGGTTCGCGACTTTTTCCAGAAGGATCAGTTGCATGTGAAAATCCTCTTAACTTTTAACCTTCACCGTTCGCGCTATCGGAGTCTTTCGATCCCAGACGACCGCGAAAATCAATCAGGCTGTCGACAATGGCAATAACCACGAGCAACGGACCTATCAGGTGCATGAATGGCACCAGCGTGACGTACATCCCCACCAGCCAGAAACTGGCCAGTTTTTTCTGCGCCACCAGCCCGTGAATCAGGGCCAGCCCGGCGAAGGCCAACGGTATGCTCAACAACGGCAACAGAATCAACATCTGTACGCTGAGCATCGGCCCTACAAACATCGCTGCGAGCAACGATAAAGCCAGTCCTTTCGGGATTCTGATCTGACGAAATTCGCGACCAAAACCACCGGGGTTGTACAACATCGCTTGCCAATAGCGCCCAAGAATCAGGCACAACACACTGAAAATCTGAAGCGTAACCGCTATCGAACCGATGATCAGGGGTGGAATCAGTGAAGCGAAGGTAACTCGCTGGTCAGCCGAGAGTTTCTCGTAGACCTCACCGAAAGCTTGAGGCATGAGTTTCTCGAACTCCTGACTCAAGCTGTCAACCATGGGACTGAACACCGTTCCAAGGCTCACTGCACACAACAACCCGACTACCACGCTGACCAGCAGCGCGCGATTCCAGGTGTGGCCTGCGCGTAAAACCAGCGACAGACCACAAGCCCCAAGCAACACTAACAGTGCACTGGGATCTTTCTGGAAGTACCAGCAAACCAACGCTGAAAGCACTCCCACACCAATGACGCCAATGGCGTCCGAACCGCGCCGCAGTAGCACAAGACTAGCTGCGGCGGCACTCACACAGTACAACAGCGGCAATGCCGCAAATCCGGCCACAACCAGCATGGCCTGCAAACGTCCCCGCATGATGAATTCAGCCAAGGCGCGCATGCATTAGATCCCTTACTACTTTGTCGACTGCCCGGTCTCAGCGGCCGTGGCTGTCGGTGTAGGCCAGCAGGGCCAGGAAGCGGGCACGCTTGATAGCGGTGGCCAGCTGACGCTGATAACGTGCTTTGGTACCAGTGATACGGCTTGGAACGATTTTGCCGGTCTCGGATACGTATGCTTTCAGAGTGTTGAGATCTTTGTAATCGATCTCTTTCACGTCTTCAGCGGTGAAGCGGCAGAATTTACGACGACGGAAGAAACGTGCCATGTGATTGGCTCCTTAAAAGGTCCGTGGATTACTCGTCAGCGTTATCGCTGTTGTCGCTGTCATCACCATCAACGCCATCGGCGCTGTCGGAGTGCTCAGGACGGTCGCGACGCTCACGGCGCTCACTGCGGTTTTCTTCAGCCTTGAGCATCTCGGACTGGCCAGTTACGGCTTCGTCACGACGGATGACCAGGTTACGGATCACTGCATCGTTGTAGCGGAAGTTGTCTTCCAGCTCGGCCAGAGCCTTGCCAGTGCACTCAACGTTCAGCATCACGTAGTGAGCCTTGTGAACATTGTTGATTGCGTAAGCCAGTTGACGACGGCCCCAATCTTCCAGACGGTGGATTTTGCCGCCGTCTTCTTCGATCAGCTTGGTGTAACGCTCTACCATGCCGCCGACTTGCTCGCTTTGATCCGGGTGGACCAAAAAGATGATTTCGTAATGACGCATGAATGCTCCTTACGGGTTGTAGCCTGCCGCCAATAAGCGGTCAGACAAGGAGTGAATGACACTGTTAGTCTTGCTCAGGGACAGGCACATGAGCGCCTGCCGTGACAGCAAGGGGCGCAATTGTAGAGAAGGGGATGCAGAGGCGCAAGGCAATTGGTGAATATTTGAGCAGCGAAGATTCGTAGGACCGTCTTTAGCCGGGAGGGCGCTATTCCTGACGAGGAATATGCATTGACTGCCCTGCCCTTCTCCCGGCTAAAGCCGGTCCTACGAATAAATCATTTTGCCTTAGGCTTTCTTGGTTGCAGCCGCTTTCACATTGCGCTGACGCAACGCTTCGAACAGGCAAACACCTGTTGCAACCGAGACGTTCAGGCTGCTGACGCTGCCTGCCATCGGCAGACGCACCAGGTAATCGCAATGCTCACGGGTCAGGCGACGCATGCCTTTGCCTTCGGCACCCATGATCAGGATGGTCGGGCCAGTCAGGTCCTGCTGATACAACTCCTGCTCGGCCTCACCGGCCGTACCGACAACCCAAAGGCCACGCTGCTGGAGTTTCTCCAGGGTGCGCGCGAGGTTGGTCACGGCTACCAGCGGAATTACTTCAGCCGCACCACAAGCCACCTTCCGCACTGCAGGCGTCAGGGTTGCGGACTTGTCTTTGGGGACAACAACCGCCAGCGCTCCGGCAGCATCGGCAGTGCGCAGGCACGCGCCGAGGTTGTGCGGATCGGTTACACCGTCAAGCACCAGAATCAACGGCGCGCCTTCAGTACGATCCAGCAGCTCATCGAGCATTGCCTCGCCCCAGACCTGACTCGGACTGACTTCCGCGACAACACCTTGATGCACACCATCAACCCAGGCATCCATTTCGCGCCGCTCGGCCTGGCCGATCGAAACGCGATTTTCACCGGCCAACCCAACCAGCACTTGAACGCGAGGATCATTACGCCCCTCGGCCAGCCAGATTTGCTTGACCCGCTTAGGGTGGTGACGCAACAGCGCTTCTACAGCGTGCACGCCGTAGATTTTTTCCAACTGACTCATGACTTCGCCTTGGGCTTACGCGCCCCGCCGCTTTTCGCAGCTGGAGCCGAACCCGCTTTCGGCGGGCCTTTACGGTGTTTACTGGGTTTAGCAGGTCTGTCCGACGACGGCGCAGAACCGGCTTTACCGGACTTTCCCGACGATGCCTTGCTACCACCCTTCGCTTCAGCCAGCAGAGCCTGTTTCAATTCGCGACTTTTGCGTACTTCAGCGTTTTTCGCGGCTGCATCACTAGGCCGGTAGGCCTCGGGCTCTGCACTGGCCTTGGCTTTAGCCTTGGCCGGACGCTTGCTCGGCGCACGCTCTGGCGCAGCGGCTTTTTCAGCAGGCTGCGGCTCGGCACCGCGACGCTTGCGGCCAATCGGGGCGCTGATGGTTTTCTCGGCCATCTCGAAATCGATCTTGCGCTCATCCAGATCAACGCGCATGACACGCACTTCAACGGTGTCACCCAGGCGGAAGCTACGACCGGTGCGCTCGCCCGCCAGGCGGTGATGCAGCGGATCGAAATGGTAATAATCGCCCGGCAAAGCGGTGACGTGCACCAGACCTTCGACATAGATATCGGTCAGTTCAACAAACAGACCAAAACCAGTCACAGCTGTGATCACGCCCGGGAAAGACTCGCCTACGCGGTCTTTCATGAACTCACACTTGAGCCAATTAACCACGTCACGCGTCGCCTCATCGGCGCGGCGCTCGTTCATCGAACACTGTTCACCCAACTGCTCGAGAATGGCATCGTCGTACGGATAGATACGAGCTTTCGGGATTACGGCAGCACCCGCTCGGCGCACGTGCGGCGTGTCCTGCTTCGAGCGAATCACGCTGCGGATTGCGCGGTGAGTCAGCAGGTCCGGATAACGACGAATTGGCGAGGTGAAGTGGGTATACGCCTCGTAATTCAGACCGAAGTGGCCGTTATTGTCAGAGCTGTATACCGCCTGACTCAAAGAACGCAGCATGACAGTCTGAATCAGGTGATAGTCCGGACGATCACGTACGGTTTCCAGCAACGCCTGATAATCCTTCGGCGTCGGACCGTCTTTACCCTTGTGTAGAGACAGACCCAACTCCCCCAGGAACGCACGGAGTTTTTCCAGGCGCTCAGGTGGCGGACCATCGTGCACGCGGTAAAGCGCAGGAATCTCATGCTTCTTGAGGAATTCAGCCGTGGCCACGTTGGCAGCCAGCATGCACTCTTCAATCAGCTTGTGAGCATCGTTACGAGTAGTCGGGCGGATTTCAGCGATTTTGCGCTCGGTCCCGAAGATGATGCGGGTTTCCTGCGTTTCAAAATCAATCGCGCCACGCACATGACGAGCACCGAGCAGCACTTTGTACAACGCATAAAGCTGCTTCAGGTGCGGCAACACGTCCGGGTATTCGCCACGCAACTGGCGAGCGTCGCTGCTTTTCGGCTGTTCCAGCATGGTACTGACCTTGTTATAGGTCAGACGCGCATGGGAGTGGATGACAGCTTCATAGAACACGTAATCAGTCATCTCGCCGGTTTTGGAGATGGTCATCTCGCAAACCATGGCCAGGCGATCAACGTGCGGATTCAGCGAGCACAAGCCATTGGAAAGCTGCTCAGGCAGCATTGGCACGACCCGCTCGGGGAAGTAAACCGAGGTGCCACGCACCTGCGACTCGGCGTCCAGAGCAGAACCGATCTTCACGTAGCTCGACACGTCAGCGATAGCGACGTAGAGCTTCCAGCCACCCGAGAACAGACGCAGTTTGCCGGGCTTGGCTTCGCAATAAACCGCGTCATCGAAGTCGCGAGCATCTTCACCGTCGATGGTGACGAACGGCAGATGGCGCAGATCGACGCGATTTTCTTTGTCTTTTTCTTCAACTTCCGGCTTGAGCTTGGCGGCTTCTTTGAGCACGGCCTCTGGCCAGACGTGAGGAATATCGTAGGTGCGCAGTGCGACATCGATTTCCATGCCGGGCGCCATGTAGTTGCCCACGACTTCAACGATATCGCCTTGAGGCTGGAAGCGCGGCGTCGGCCAGTGGGTGATTTTCACCTCGACGAACTGACCGATCTTCGCGTTGTTATTGCGACCCGGAGTGACCAGCACTTCCTGCTGGATTTTTGGGTTGTCAGGAACGACAAAACCAATGCCGCTCTCTTCGAAGTATCGGCCGACCACGGATTCGTGGGCACGGGAAATCACTTCAACGATCACGCCTTCGCGGCGACCGCGACGGTCCAGGCCGGAAACGCGTGCCAGAGCACGGTCACCATCGAACACCAGACGCATCTGGGCCGGACTCATGAACAGGTCATCGCTGCCATCGTCAGGAACCAGGAAGCCGAAACCATCACGATGCCCGGAGATGCGCCCCAGGATCAGGTCCAGCTTGTCCACCGGGGCATAGGTGCCACGACGGGTGTAGATCAACTGAGCGTCGCGCTCCATGGCTCGCAAACGGCGGCGCAGGGCTTCGAACTGATCTTCAGTTGTCAGGCCAAATTCTTCCACCAACTGCTCACGACTCGCTGGCGAACCGCGATCGGAGAGGTGAGCCAGGATCAACTCACGGCTGGGGATAGGGTTTTCGTATTTTTCCGCTTCACGAGCGGCCTCGGGATCGAGGGACTGCCAATCGGCCATTAGATAGTTTTCACCTTGTCTATATGGGGGCTAGTTTGGCATACACCTATTGAAACGGGAAATTTCACACTCGAACAACGCCTGAAAAACCCGTGACCGGATGCAAAAAAGCCTTTAAATACACCGCCTGCGATTTTTTTCAAATATTTTAACCACTGGGGGTTTACAGTGCAAAAGGCGCTCCGTATAGTGCGCGCCATCGACAGGTAGACGCTTGTCGATATTGCCCAGATGGTGAAATTGGTAGACACGCCAGCTTCAGGTGCTGGTGACCGCAAGGTCGTGGAAGTTCGAGTCTTCTTCTGGGCACCAATTCAGAGCAGCAGATTGTAAAATCTGATGACTCTCCCAAAAACCCGCGAAAGCGGGTTTTTGCATTTCAGGGTTTTGGTTTAGCGCTTTTTGCTTGATGCCTCTGTTTGCTGCTTTTGGATGCCCGAGCAGAAAAAGCATTTATTAAAACCAAAACAGGGGTTTACAGATCAAAACCTGCTCCGTATAGTGCGCTCCATCAACGGCGTGCAACGCTGCTGATGCTGCCCAGATGGTGAAATTGGTAGACACGCCAGCTTCAGGTGCTGGTGACCGCAAGGTCGTGGAAGTTCGAGTCTTCTTCTGGGCACCAATTCAAACAAAACCGAGCCATGTGCTCGGTTTTGTGCTTTCTGGGGTTGGGAATAAGTCACGGGCTTTATTCAAACCCCCGCCTACAGAACCTGCGCAGCCCCGCAGGACCGGCTTCAGCCGAGAGGGCGTCCGGATAGTCGCTAAATTTTCTTTGGCAAAAATACCGCTTTCCCGGCTAAAGCCGGTCCCACGGGATTCCAGGCGAACATGGAATCTCCCACAGGAATCACTGTTGACGTGGGACCGGCTTCAGCCGGGAAGAGGCCGGGACAGTCGCTGAACCTTCATCTGCAGAAATCCCCCCTTCCCGGCTAAAGCCGATCCCACGGAATTCCAGGCGAACATGGAATCTCCCACAGGAATCACTGTTGACGTGGGACCGGCTTCAGCCGGGAAGAGGCCGGGACAGTCGCTAAATTTTCTTCGGCAAAAATACCGCTCCCGGCTAAAGCCAGTCCTACGGGATTCCAGGCGAACATGGAATCTCCCCAGCCAATCCCTGCAGTTAAGCCCTGAACTGCCCCAGACTTGCCTTCAACTGTGCAGCCAGACCATCCAGTACTTTGCCGCTCGCCGTAGTCTCTTCAACGACTTGCGCGGCACGCTGGGCCTGGGCGTGGATCACTTCCACACGCCCTCGCACTGCGTGTGCGCCTTCTGCCTGATGCGCCGCAGCCTTGGTCGCCAGACCAATCGCCGTGTGCACCTGCTCAACGGATTCCTGCACCGATTGCTGCAACCTGACGCTATTGCGCAGCACCGCCAGACCTTCATTAGCCTGCCGCCCCGCCAGACCAATGGCCGCCACAGCCTCTTTCGCACCCGATTGCAGCGCACCGATGTGCGCCTGAATATCACCCGTGGAGCTTTGCGTCTTGCTCGCCAACGCACGAACCTCATCGGCGACCACCGCAAAACCGCGCCCGGTTTCCCCTGCCCGCGCAGCCTCAATGGCTGCGTTCAGCGCCAACAGATTTGTCTGCTCGGCAATACCGTGAATAACCTCCAGCACCACTTCGATCTGCTCGCTCTGCTGCGCCAGTCGCTCAATAACTTTTGAACCGGTTTCGACCTGCTCCGCCAGCGCTTCAATCAAGCCGCCCACCTGATTCGACGTGCGCGTGTTTTCATCAGTCGCCTGACGAATATCCACCACCTGCCTCAGCGCTGCCTGCATCGCGTGGCTCTCGGACTGAGCTTCGTCGGCCATGTGCTCAAGCGCTTGCAGACTGGCAGCCACTTCATCACGCTGCATGGCGGCCGCAGCACCTGCACCCGCGTTGCGCTGACTCATCGCATTGATTTCAACACCCGTGCGCTGAGCAACATCTCCAGCTTCGCGAACAATGGGCTGAAGCTTGGCGACAAAACGATTCACCGCTGCCGCCATGTCGCCGATCTCATCGTTACTGTCGATTTTGACCCGCTTGGTCAGATCCCCCTCGCCCGCCGCCAGATCGTCCAGTGCCGCGATCAACAGCAGCAGTTTGTTAACCACCCTGCGCCCCAACACGACGGCCAATAGCAACAGGACGCCCAACCCCACCAGGGCAAGGCCCATACCTATCCGCCAGCGCAGCGTTTCAGACGCTTCCTTTACCGCTGACGTTGTGTTGGTAGCCATGGCAGAAGCCGCGTTTTGCGCCGAATCAAGGCGTGAACGCAGGGCTGCCGAGCTTTCCCTGGACGCGCCTCCCAGGCTTTCGGAAACCAATTGCCCGCCGCTGGTGATCAGCGTCGCGAAACGCTTGTCGAGAGCGACGAGGTTTTCTTCAACGGTGGCAGTGGAAACACCCATGCGTACTTTGCCGATTTCAACGCCGTTCGGGCTGATGGACGCCTCAACGTAGTAAACCGAACTGTCGGTTTTGGCAGCGTTCAGCACTTTATCCATTGCCCGCTCGCCCTCGCCTTTGGCAAGCAACGCCTGAATCAGAGGGTTTTCGCGATTCAGATAACGGGTCAGGTGCTCACCCGCCGCATCGTCATAAATCACGAACAACACATTGGGATTGCGCTGAGCGCGACGAGCGAATTCGGACAGCGTCGGCGTGTCGTTATCCCACATGGCGCGAGGTGCCACGGCAGCCAACAGTTCGGCCATATCGGTGGCTGAATCCTTGAGGTCTTTTTCCAGGGTGGCACGCAGTTGCGCCTGCTCATCCTTCAAACGGGCGGCAAGGCCTGTGCTCAAGCGCTGACTGGTACTGGTGGCAAGATTGTCGAGACTGGAGGTGACTTCGCGACTTGCCTGCTCCAGCTCGGAGGACAAGTGTTGCGAATCTACACCCAGGCGACTCGCAAGATCGGCTTCAAGCGCAGTAACAGTGCTCCGGGTAAGAGCGACCGCAACCAGCACCTGCACCAAAAGAGCGATGCCAAGTGCAATAAACACGGGGCGCAGCAAGCGGCTGCGCAAGAGAGAGAGGACAGCTGACACGGGGAATCCCTCCACCATCGGCGCCATTAAAATGATGGCACCTTTTCTGACGCTTATTACAGCAATCGCCGTGCCGTTCCAAGGACTATCCGATTCTAGAGGCGCTACGCGCTGTGGGACCGGCTTCAGCCGGGAATGGGCCGCTGCATCCAGCAGATATTTGACGGCAGGAAATGCAGTCTTCCCGACCAAGGCCGCTCCCACGGCGACTGGATTAATCTTTAATGCCTTTCATTTGGGCAAAAAAAAAGCCGCTTTCGCGGCTTTTTCTATGACTTCAACAACTTATCAGCCAAACGGATGACGCAACACGATGGTTTCGTTGCGATCAGGGCCTGTCGAGATAATGTCGATTGGTGCACCCACCAGCTCTTCCAGACGCTTGATATAAGCGCGAGCGTTGGCTGGCAGCTCTTCCAGTGTCTTGGCTCCCAGAGTCGATTCAGTCCAGCCGGGCACTTGCTCGTACACAGGCTTGAGGCCCAGGTAGCTGTCAGCGTCGGTCGGTGCTTCGATCACTGCACCGTGCTCGTTCTCGTAACCGATGCAGATGTTGATGGTTTCGAGGCCATCCAGCACGTCGAGCTTGGTCAGGCAGATGCCGGAGATGCTGTTGATTTCGATAGCGCGACGCAGGATAACGGCATCGAACCAGCCGCAGCGACGAGCACGGCCAGTGGTTGCGCCAAATTCGTGCCCACGCTTGGCCAGGAACGCGCCCACATCGTCAAACAGCTCTGTCGGGAAAGGTCCCGAGCCTACACGTGTGGTGTAAGCCTTGGTGATGCCCAGGATGTAATCCAGGTACATCGGACCAAAACCCGAACCCGTTGCGATACCGCCAGCCGTGGTGTTGGAGCTGGTGACGTACGGATAGGTACCGTGGTCGATGTCCAGCAACGAACCTTGAGCGCCTTCGAACATGATGTCTTTGCCGTCGCGACGCATTTCATGCAGCGCGGCAGTGACGTCGAGCATCAGCGGCTTGAGCAGCTCGGCGTATTCCATGCACTCATCGAGAGTCTTCTGGAAGTCGATGGCTGGTTCTTTGTAGTAATTGACCAGCACAAAGTTGTGGTAGTCGAGCAGCTCGCCCAGTTTGGCGGCGAAACGCTCACGATGGAACAGGTCGCCGATGCGCAGACCACGACGTGCAACCTTGTCTTCGTAAGCCGGGCCGATGCCACGACCGGTGGTGCCGATCTTGAACTCGCCACGCGCCTTTTCACGCGCCTGATCCAGCGCAACGTGATACGACAGGATCAACGGGCAGGACGGGCTGATGCGCAGACGCTCGCGCACTGGAATGCCCTTCTCTTCCAGCTTGATGATTTCACGCATGAGCGCATCCGGCGCAACAACCACACCGTTACCGATGAGGCACTGCACGCCTTCGCGCAGTACACCGGACGGAATCAGGTGCAATACGGTTTTTTCGCCGTCGATCACCAGAGTGTGACCCGCGTTGTGGCCACCCTGGTAACGCACTACAGCGGTAGCATGTTCGGTCAGCAGATCAACGATCTTGCCTTTGCCCTCATCACCCCATTGGGTGCCCAGGACTACGACATTCTTACCCATAACACTTGTCCTCATTCACGCAAACTTGGTGTCGGCGGCCGCCGACAGGAAAACTCAAGAAGCCAGCGGCACGACTTGCCAACGCTCGCCATGCTGAATCAATTGCCGATCGCAATCGGCCTCACGCGCTGCGGTAACCATCTGCCCAGGCAAAGCCTGTACAACACGCTGACCTTCACTGCGCAACTGACAAACCTGCTGCCAGAGTGCTGCATCCGTACTGTCCGGCATCCAGATCCCGCCGGTAGGCAATTCGATTTCCGCACGCCCCAATGTCACCAGGGTTTTCAGGTCCGTGGAAAAACCGGTGGCCGGGCGAGCCCGACCGAAATCCGCACCGATGTCATCATAACGACCGCCCTGAGCAATGGATTGACCCACGCCCGGAACGAACACAGCGAAGACGACACCCGTGTGATAGTGATAACCGCGCAACTCACCCAGATCAAAATACAACGGCAGCTCAGGGAAACGAGTTGCAAGGCGCTCGGCCACCGTCAGCAGATCGTCAAGGGCAGCCAGCACTGGCGCTGGCGCGTTGGCCAGGCGATCACGAGCTGCCGCCAGGACTTCACGACCACCGCACAGATCGACCAATGCCCGCAGCATCGACGCCAGATCGGCAGGCAGATTGGCTGTCAGCTCGATCACTTCGTCGATGGCCTTGCGTTGCAGGGCATCAAACAACAGTTGCTCAACTTCACCGGACAAACCGGCAGCACGTGCCAGGCCGCGGTAGATACCGACATGCCCAAGGTCCATGTGGACATCCGGCACATCGGCCAGTTGTAGCATGGCCAGCATCAGGCTGATGACTTCAACGTCGCTGCTCGGGCTTGCATCGCCGTACAACTCGGCGCCCAGCTGGATAGGGCTGCGCGAAGAAGACAGGGCACGCGGCTGCGCATGCAGCACGCTACCGGCATAGCACAGACGGCTCGGCCCTTCACGACGCAGGGTATGCGCATCGATGCGCGCCACTTGCGGGGTGATGTCGGCACGAAAGCCCATTTGCCGGCCCGACTGCGGGTCGATCACTTTGAAGGTGCGCAGATCCAGGTCCGAGCCCGCGCCAGTGAGCAAAGATTCAAGGTATTCGATATGAGGGGTGACTACGAATTCATAGCCCCAGCTCTGGAACAGATCCAACACCTGACGGCGCGCTACTTCTATGCGCGCCGCTTCAGGCGGCAGTACTTCTTCGATGCCATCTGGTAGCAGCCAGCGGTCAACCGTTGCCATTACGCCTTTCCCCTATGATCCGGGCGACCCGCGCCGAGGCGGGCCTTGAGTAAAGCAGAGAGTGGTCAGGTGCTGCGCCCATTCCTGCGGGCACGGCAAGCGCCCGAGAATGGCTCTTTCAGACCACTGTCCTCGAAAATCATGCCACTGCTGTGGCCAATCAATCGTGCAGACGCAAAAAAGCCGGGATTTTCCCGGCTGCCGCATCATACACACGTTTTACCGCATGATCACCCCGCCAGACGGTTTTGCCGCCCGGCGGGTAGATTACGGCTTTCAGATCACGGCTTGGATTTTTCCAGATAGCGGAAGAAATCGCTGCTCGGATCCAGAACCATCACGTCACTCTTGTTCGCGAAGCTTTCACGGTAGGCGCGCAGGCTACGGTAGAACGCGTAGAACTCCTGATCCTGGCCGTATGCCTTGGAGTAGATCGCGGAAGCTTGGGCATCACCATCACCGCGGGCCTCTTCAGACTCACGATAGGCTTCAGCCAGCAATACGCGACGCTGACGATCGGCGTCGGCACGAATGCCTTCAGCCAGCTCGTTACCCTTGGCGCGATGCTCACGCGCTTCACGTTCACGTTCGGTACTCATCCGTTCGAAAACGCTGCGGTTCACTTCCTTCGGCAGATCGATGGCCTTGACCCGAACATCGATAACCTCAATGCCCAGCTCCTTGTTTGCCATCGCGTTCAGCGAAGCGGTGATATCAGCCATCAACGCGTCACGCTCACCCGACACAGCTTCGTGCAGGGTGCGCTTACCGAACTGGTCACGCAGACCGGATTCAAGACGACGGGACAGACGTTCATCAGCGATTTGCTTGAGACCCGACGTTGCGGTGTAGAACACTTCCGCGTCCTTCACACGCCACTTGGCGTAGGCATCAACCATGACCGCTTTCTTTTCCAGCGTCAGGAAGCGTTGGGTCGGTGCATCCAGTGTCAGCAGGCGGCCGTCGAACTTACGCACCTGATTGACGTAAGGAATCTTCACATGCAGACCCGGTTGAATATTAGGTTCAACCACGCGACCAAATTGCAGCATTACGGCACGTTCAGTCTGGGACACGATAAACAGGCTGTTCCAGGCAACCACCGCCAGCACTACGGCAACAATCAGGGCGATCAGCGATTTATTGCTCATCAGCGAGTCTCCCTTGTACGCGGCTGCTGAATCTCTGCGGCGCGTGCGCCTGCATCAGCGCCGACTGCGGCTGCACCGTTAGTCGGGGCAGCGCTGTTACCGCTACGGCCATTTTCGATCATCTTGTCCAGCGGCAAATAAAGCAGGTTGTTACCGCCCTTGTCGCCCGTCACGAGGACCTTGCTCGTATTGGTGAACAGCTCTTGCATGGTGTCCAGGTACAGACGCTCACGCGTGACTTCCGGAGCTTTGCGATACTCGGCAACCAGCTTGGTAAAGCGATCAGCTTCACCCTTGGCGCGGGAGATCACTTCGTCGCGATAACCGTTGGCGTCTTCGATGATCCGCTGAGCCTGACCACGTGCTTCCGGAATCACACCGTTAGCGTAGGTTTCAGCCTGGTTACGGGACCGTTGCTCGTCTTCACGGGCACGAATCACATCATCGAATGCTTCCTGAACCTCACGAGGTGCAGCGGCGCTCTGTACGTTGACCTGAGTCACTGTGATACCGGTGCGGTAAGTGTCGAGGAAGCGTTGCAGACGCTCCTTGATTTCACTCGCCATCAGCTCACGACCTTCAGTCAGCACCTGGTCCATGGCCGTGGAACCCACGACATGACGCAAAGCACTTTCAGTGGCGTGTTGCAGACTGACTTCCGGTTGATCAACGTTCAGCACGAAATCACGCAGGTTGGAGATTTTGTACTGCACGGTCAGCGGCACTTCGACGATGTTTTCGTCTTCAGTCAGCATCTGGCCCTGTTTGCTGTAGGCACGTTCGCGAGTCACGTTTTCCATGTACTTGCGATCGAACGGCGGGAAATAGATGTTCAGACCCGAACCTACGGTTTCGTGGTACTGACCGAAGCGCAGCACAACGGCTTGCTCCTGCTCGTCCACGACGTAAATAGCGCTGTACAGCCAGATCGCAACCAGCACGACCAGGCCAATGCCCAGCAAGCCGAAACCGCCACCCTTGCCAGGGTTGCCGTTACCGCCGCCGTCACCACCACTGCGTTTCTTGCCACCACCGAACAAACCATTAAGGCTTTCCTGCAGCTTTCGGAAGGCCTCGTCGAGATCCGGTGGCCCCTTGCGGTCGCCGCCCTTGCGCTTACCACCCCAAGGATCCTGATTATTCGAGTTGCCACCCGGCTCATTCCAAGCCATAGCGCTCTCCATCTGATAAAGCAAAGACGCGCCCGCGGCGCGCCGACCAATGCTACAGAATGCCTGAGAGAGCCGTACAACGGCTTTCCCACGCTTTTATTGCAAAGTGTGTTGCTCGATGAATTCCAGCGGCTGCAGTCCTTCGCGACTCACCAGACGATTGAACTCAACGCGCGGTAAACGTACTGCCAACAAGCTGCTGCCCTGCTCGTCATACTCTTCGCTCTGCACCGCACCCAATTCGAAAAACTGGGCGCGCAACCGGGCGAAATCCTGAGACAGGTGCAAGGTGCCGACAAACAGATCGTCGCCGAGCAACTCGGCAACCGCCTGCTTGAGCAGATCCAGCCCTCGACCATCACGGGCGGAGACCCAGACACGTTGCGGTTTGCCATCGGCATCGCGCTGTATCTGCGGCTCTACCCCTTCAAGCAGGTCGAGTTTGTTATAGACCTCAAGTATCGGCAAGCCCTCGGCACCGATCTCGCCGAGTACTGCCATGACCTGTTCGATCTGCTCCATACGATCGGGCTCGTGAGAGTCGATGACGTGGAGCAGCAGATCGGAGTTGCTGGACTCTTCGAGCGTAGCGCGAAAGGCTTCGACCAGTTTGTGCGGCAGGTGGCGAATAAAGCCCACTGTGTCGGCCAGCACGATAGGCCCCAGGTCATCGAGTTGCAGACGGCGCAGGGTCGGGTCGAGTGTGGCGAAGAGCTGATCCGCAGCAAACACATCGGAATCAGTCACAGCATTGAACAATGTCGATTTGCCGGCGTTGGTATAGCCCACCAGTGAAACCGAAGGGATGTCGGCGCGCTTACGCCCGCGACGGGCCTGCTCACGCTGGCTGCGAACCTTTTCAAGACGGCCTTTGATCTGCCGCAGACGAACCCGTAACAGACGCCGATCCGTTTCCAGCTGGGTTTCACCGGGACCGCGCAGGCCAATACCACCGCCCTGGCGCTCAAGGTGAGTCCAGCCGCGAACCAGCCGCGTGCTCATGTGCTCGAGCTGTGCCAGCTCGACCTGCAATTTGCCTTCATGAGTACGCGCACGTTGCGCGAAGATGTCGAGGATCAACCCCGTGCGATCAAGTACGCGACACTCGAACACGCGCTCGAGGTTACGTTCCTGACTGGGTGTCAGCACGTGATTGAAGATGACGATATCGATTTTTTCGGCTTTGACCTGGTCGCGAAGCTCCTCGACCTTGCCACTGCCAATCAGATATTTGGCCGATGGCCGATGACGCGGCACGTTGACGAACGCGACGGTATCGGCGCCAGCTGATATGGCCAGTTCCCGAAACTCCTGCGGATCTTCACGCGCCTCAGGGTCCTGACCATCCAGGTGAACGAGTATTGCGCGTTCACCACCACTGTGGCGCTCAAAAAACAAAGCAGACTCCTATCAGGCGTTACCTGGCTCAGCGTCGCCCTGCTCACCTTCGGTTGCGCTAGGCAGACGAATCGGGCGAACCGGAACAACGGTAGAGATTGCGTGCTTGTAGACCATTTGGCTGACAGTGTTCTTCAGCAAAATAACGAACTGGTCAAAGGACTCGATGGTGCCTTGCAGCTTGATGCCGTTGACGAGATAGATCGAAACCCCAACCTTCTCTTTACGCAGGGTGTTCAGGTAAGGGTCTTGTAGCGAATGCCCTTTTGACATGTGCCGCACTCCTTTAAGGATCAATAATAATTCGAATTCAATTGGCTTGAACCGCCACCCCCCAAGGATAGACGGCTATTGCAAGGACTCAGCTCAATATGGAGACCGACCCCAGGTATTTCAAGGCGCGTGGCAAATTGTCGCTGGCCAGGCTGTCCAACCAGTGTAAATCGTCCCAGCTGCGTAGCCAGGTAAACTGTCGTTTGGCCAGTTGGCGCGTGGCAATGATCCCCCGCTCCTGCATCTCAGCCGATGTCAGCTTTCCATCCAGATGATCCCAGACCTGGCGATAACCAACGGCTCTTATCGATGGCAGACCCGTATGCAGGTCGCCTCTTGAGCGTAACGCCAGAACTTCGTCCAGGAATCCCTGGTCCAGCATTGTTGAAAATCTTGATGCGATACGGCCGTGCAACACCTTGCGATCTGCCGGAGCAATGGCCAGGTTGGCGACAGTATAGGGCAATTGCGGTCTACCAGAAGCCGCAGCATCGGTAGTTTGCGCAGTTTGTTGTTCTCTATGTGCCGTCATGCTCAACCCACTGACCCGATACACCTCCAGCGCACGTATCAATCGCTGCGGGTCATTGGGGTGGATTCGCGCCGCAGACACCGGATCCACTGCTGCCAACTGGTCATGCAAAGCCTGCCAGCCGTGGGCTGCAGCCTGTGCTTCCAGTTCCGCTCGAACCCCTGCATCAGCGGCCGGCATGTCTGCCAACCCGTCCAATAGAGCCTTGAAATACAACATAGTGCCGCCGACCAGCAGCGGAATTTTGCCGCGAGCGGTAATTTCTGCCATCGCAGCCAGTGCATCACTGTGAAAATCAGCAGCAGAGTAGCTTTCGGCCGGATCGAGAATGTCTACCAGACGATGAGGAAACTCGGCCAGTTGCGCTTTGGAAGGCTTGGCGGTGCCGATGTCCATGCCGCGATAGACCAGCGCCGAATCGACGCTGATCAGTTCGCAAGGCAGGACTTTGCAGAGTTCCATGGCCAGATCGGTCTTACCCGAAGCCGTCGGCCCCATCAGAAAGATGGCCGGAGGTAGAGCGCTCATTCAACGACCGCGCAGGAAGAGTTTGTCCAGATCATCCAGACCCATTTGGGTCCAGGTAGGTCGGCCATGGTTGCATTGACCGCTGCGCTCGGTGTTTTCCATGTCGCGCAGCAGACCGTTCATTTCCGGGATCGCCAGACGGCGGTTGGCCCGAATCGCACCGTGGCAAGCCATGGTGCCCAGCAATTCGTTCATGTGAGCCTGAACCCGGTCACTGGTGCCGTACTCCATCAGATCGGCCAGCACGTCGCTGACCAGACGGTTGGCCTCGGCCTGCTTCAACAAGGCCGGAATCTGCCGGATCGCCAGACTTTCAGGACCCAGTCGCTGCAACTCGAAGCCCAGACGCTGAAATGTCTCGATGTGCTCTTCGGCGCAATCGGCTTCGCGCTGGCTGACCGCGATGGACTCAGGCACCAATAAAGGCTGACCGCTCAAGCCTTCACTGGCCATCGCAATCTTCAGCCGCTCGTACATGATCCGCTCGTGTGCGGCATGCATGTCTACCAGCACCAGGCCGTGAGCGTTCTCCGCCAGAATATAAATGCCCTTGAGTTGCGCCAAGGCGTAGCCCAACGGAGGAATATCCCCTTGAGTCTCTGGCAATGACACCGCAGGCGTACCGGGCAACGGCGCATAAAACTCACGATAAGCGCTTTGCGCTTCGGCGGCAGGCAAGGTCGCTGTGGGGCGTGGCGTGTATTGATATTGATAACCAGCGCCCGCACCTGAACCGGCTGGCGGCGCATAAGGCTGAGCCTGAGGCTGCTCCAGCAGATTATTGGCCAGACGCATTTCACCCTGCGGCCCGAACTCACCGGCTTGCGGGCCAGTGGGTCGCTCGACGGCAGTGACTGGCGCGGCGCCTGCCAGTTGATCTTCGGGACGCACATCGCCCAGCGCCCGGTGCAACGTGCCATACAGGAAGTCATGCACCATGCGCCCGTCACGGAAGCGGACTTCGTGTTTGGTCGGGTGCACGTTGACGTCGACGACCGCCGGATCGACCTCGAAGAACAACACGAAGGTCGGATGACGACCATTGAACAACACGTCGCGATAAGCCTGGCGCACCGCATGCGCTACCAGCTTGTCGCGCACTGCCCGGCCGTTCACAAAGAAATACTGCAAGTCTGCCTGGCTACGAGAAAAGGTCGGCAACCCCACCCAGCCCCACAGATGCAAGCCATTGCGCTCAATCTCGATGGGCAGCGCCTGCTCCAGGAAACCTGGGCCGCAAATAGCCGATACACGCCTGGCACGTGCCATGTCGTCGTTGGCTTCATGCAGGCTGAGGATCGTCTTGCCGTTATGCCGCAAGTGGAAAGCCACGTCGAAGCGCGCCAGTGCCATGCGCTTGATCACTTCCTGCAAGTGATCGAATTCGGTTTTTTCCGCCTTGAGAAACTTGCGCCGCGCCGGGGTATTGAAAAACAGGTCGCGGACTTCAACGGATGTCCCCACAGGATGCGCCGCAGGCTGAACCCGGGAAGCCATGTCGCGGCCTTCGGTTTCAACTTGCCAGGCTTGATCTGCATCGCGTGTTCGGGAGGTCAGGGTCAATCGCGCCACAGAGCTGATCGATGCCAGCGCCTCGCCGCGAAAACCAAGACTCATGACCCGCTCAAGGTCTTCCAGCTCGCGGATCTTGCTGGTGGCGTGCCGAGCCAGTGCCAGAGGCAGGTCATCAGAGGAAATCCCGCTGCCGTCGTCACGAACCCGCAGCAGCTTGATGCCTGCTTGCTCGACGTCGACATCAATGCGCTTGGCACCGGAATCCAGACTGTTTTCCAGCAACTCCTTGATGACCGATGCTGGCCGCTCGACAACCTCACCCGCTGCGATCTGGTTGGCCAGCCGTGGGCTGAGCAGTTCGATCCGGGCTGCATTAAGGGCTACAGCGCTGGCAGGTGCCTGTACCTCAGGCTCAACACTGTCGAGAAGAAGATCGGTCATGGTTGAGCCGCCACCTCGGAGCTAGGGATTTTCAGGTCCTGCCCAATACGCAGCTCATCCGTTTTCAGGCTATTGGCGCTGCGCAGAGCCGCAGGGCTCATGTCGTAGCGAGCCGCCAGCATGGCCAGTGTTTCACCCGAGCGAACCACATGATTACGCGGCCCTTGGGCGAGCTTGCCGTTATCCCGCAGCCAGGCGATGTAAGTACCTTGCGGTGGATTCTGCTGGAAGAACTGCTTCACGCCAGAGTTGATCGAACGCGCCAGTGCCTGCTGATGCGAGGCAGCGCTGAGCTTGGCCGCTTCGGCATTGTTGGAGATAAAGCCCGTCTCGACCAGGATCGACGGGATATCAGGCGACTTGAGTACCATGAAGCCGGCTTGCTCAACACGGGATTTGTGCAGTGACGTCACGCGACCAATGTTGGTCAGGACTTTCTGCCCGACGTTGAGGCTCGACGACAGCGACGCGGTCATGGACAAGTCCAGCAATACCCCCGCCAGCATCCGGTCCTTGTCGTCCAGACTGACGGCACCGGCACCACCGATCAAGTCGGAACGGTTTTCACTGTCAGCCAGCCAGCGTGCAGTCTCGGACGTAGCCCCGCGCTCGGACAAGGCGAACACCGAGGCACCAAATGCCGCGCGTGAAGGTGCAGCGTCGGCGTGAATCGACACAAACAGGTCCGCGCCTTTGGCTCGGGCGATTTCCGTACGTTTGCGCAGCGGGATGAAGTAGTCGCCGGTGCGGGTCAGCTCGGCGCGGTAGCCTTTTTCAGCATTGATCTGACGTTGCAGCTCTTTGGCGATGGCCAGTACCAGGTTCTTTTCTTTCTGCCCGCTACTGCCGGACGCACCCGGATCTTCGCCGCCGTGCCCCGCGTCAATCACGATCACAATGTCGCGCTTGCCGTTCGGCACAGGCGTCAGCTTGATTTCGGGCTTGGCCGGGCTGACCGGCACGGCAGGCGCTGTGTTCGCGGCCGTATCGGGAATGGTCGGGCTCGGATTGGCATCGCCCGGCTCGTCGAACAGGTCGACAACCAGACGGTTCCCGTATTGCTGGTTCGGAGCCAGCGTAAAGCTCTTGGGCGTCACGGCCTTTTTCAGGTCGATGACCACGCGCAAATCCGTAGCGGTGCGCTGGGCGGAACGCATGCTGGTGATGGGCGTATTGGCCATGGGCACATTCAGCGGACCGCCGAGGGTCGCGCCGTTGATATCGATAACCAGTCGATCAGGAGAAGTCAGGGTGAAAACGCTGTGCTGGACGGGTCCGGAGAGGTCAAAAACCAGTCGTGTGTTATCCGGTGCGCGCCATAGGCGGACACTTTTTACCTGTGTTGCAGCCAGCGCATCAACAGCCAGGGCTGTCAAAAGCAGACCCACTACAGTAACCAGCGCGCGAATGCGCATACCTAACCCCATATCTATTTGAATTCCAACGCCAAAGCGGCACACCAGGTTTCGCCACGCGAGCCAATTGGACTCAAAGTCAGTGCTCGACCTTGCGCATGCGGCCTAATGGTAATGGTCAGGTCAGGCTTTGGCAAAAAGCCTGCACCGAGCTGGGGCCACTCGATCAAACAAAGTGCATCGCCTTCCAGGTAATCGCGGATACCGAGGTACTCCAGCTCCTCAGGGTCAACCAACCGGTAAAGGTCGAAGTGAAATACGCGAACCGAGCCAATTTCATAGGGTTCGACCAGGGTGAAGGTCGGGCTCTTGACCGCGCCTTCATGCCCGAGGCCACGGATGATGCCCCGGGAAAGCGTGGTTTTACCTGCCCCCAGATCACCTTCCAGAAAAATCACGCCCACCCCTCGAGTGACCTCGGCAATGCGCTCACCAAACTGGGTCATGGCCTCTTCACCGACCAAATGCAGCGTTAACTCAGACACGGATGCTGCTCCTCCAATAACTGACGAATGGCTGGAATCAAATCACTGGCCGCCAACCCACGGCCCGCTTCGCCGACCTGCTGTCCAGCGCTGGCATGCAACCAGACCGCCAGACATGCGGCATCGAACGGTTTCATTTTTTGCGCCATCAACGCACCGACCAGCCCGGCGAGCACGTCGCCCAGACCCGCAGTCGCCATGGCCGGATGGCCGCGATCACAGAGCATTAACTGACCGTCGACGTCAGCGATCAGGCTACCGCTGCCTTTCAACACGCAGACCGCCTGGTATTTATCGGCCAGTGCTCGCGCGGCAGCAGGGCGGTCAGCCTGGATTTGTTTAGTCGTCATCCCCAGCAAGCGTGCAGCTTCGCCGGGATGCGGGGTAATGACGCTGCCCTCGGGAAGCGAGACAAAACCTTGCGCCAACTGGTTAAGGGCATCGGCGTCCCACACCTGAGGCCGTTGAGCGTTGGCGGCGGCTGACAGCAAGCTGCGACCCCAGGCGGCTTGTCCCATGCCAGGGCCGACCACCAAAACACTGGCGGGCTCAATCAATGCCATCAACTGGTTAGCCGAACGGATCGCCGCGCTCATCACTTCGGGCATACGAGTCAGCGCAGCAGGAATGTGTTCGGCTCGGGTCGCCAACGTGACCATTCCCGCGCCACTGCGCAAGGCACTTTCAGCGCTCAGCAGGCAGGCCCCGCCGAAACCATGATCGCCGCCAATGACCAGCACCCGGCCATACAGGCCTTTATGAGCCGTACGAGGGCGCGCAGCCAGACGCGGCAGATTAAAGGTATCAAGGCGAGTCGCGCTGCGAATGCCTCTGGAGACGACGGCCGGATCAGCCTGCAAGTCGTCAAACACCAACTCGCCCACCAGGTCCGGTGCATCACCGGTCAGCAGGCCCAGCTTCAAGCCTATATAGGTCACGGTCAGATCGGCTCGCACCGCGACACCCAGAATACGTCCGGTATCGGCGCTCAGCCCGGAGGGAATATCCACCGCCACGACCGGCAAGCCACTGGCATTAATCGATTCGATTGCCGCCGCGTAGGGCTGGCGAACGTCACCGTTCAAGCCCGTTCCCAGCAGCGCATCCAGCACGATGCCGCGCAACGGCTGATCAGCCCACGATTGAACATTGAGACCCGCAGCGACAGCCGCGCTGTAAGCGTCAGCGGCATCGCCAGCCAGCGCGGCGGGATCGGCCACGCTGAACACCTGAACATCCCAACCCGCTTTGCGCGCCAGAGCGGCAATCAGATAACCGTCGCCCGCGTTGTTGCCGCGACCGGCCAGCACGCTCAACTCCCGCGCCTCAGGCCAGTGTCGACGCAGCGCGCGCCACGTCGCATGGGCGGCCCGTTGCATCAATTCACTGCCGCACGTTCCCGCAGCAATGAGCTGTGCGTCCAGCTCGCGGACCTGCGCGGCGCTGTACAGTGCGTCGGGTAATTGGGGATTCGTGTCGACCATGCGTTTCTTGGCTCCGATGTCTGGCAGAATTATACGCACCTCCACCCGGTTTCTCCTTGCGCATGCCCGTTATTACTGTTGATTCACCCAATACTGTTGACCTTGTCACCCTTGCTCAATCGATCAAGGAGTGGGGCCGCGAGCTGGGTTTTCAGCAAGTCGGGATTGCCGGGCTCGATCTCGCCGAACATGAGCAACACCTTGAGCGCTGGCTAGAGGCGGGCTATCACGGCGAGATGGACTATATGGCAGCGCATGGCAGCAAACGTTCGCACCCTGAAGAGCTGGTGCCTGGCACCTTGCGGGTGGTCTCGTTGCGCATGGATTACCTGCCCGGCGACACCGAGATGACTCAGCGCCTGACTGAGCCGGAAAAAGCCTACGTATCCCGCTACGCTCTGGGTCGCGACTATCACAAGCTGATCCGCAAGCGTGTGCAGCAACTGGCCGAACACATCCAGCAAGCTATAGGCCCGTTTGGCTACCGCGCTTTTGTTGACAGCGCCCCGGTGCTGGAAAAAGCCATTGCCGAACAGGCCGGACTTGGCTGGATCGGCAAGAACACGCTGGTGCTCAATCGCAAAGCCGGAAGTTTCTTTTTCCTGAGTGAGCTGTTTGTCGACCTGCCATTGCCCGTAGACCCGCCTCACACCACTGAACATTGCGGCCGTTGCACTGCGTGCCTGGACATTTGCCCCACCGCGGCCTTCGTCGGGCCTTATGTGCTGGATGCCAGGCGCTGCATTTCTTATCTGACCATTGAACTGAAAACCGCCATCCCCGAGGAGCTACGCCCGCTCATTGGCAACCGGGTGTTCGGTTGCGATGACTGCCAGATCGTTTGCCCCTGGAACCGTTTCGCCCGCCCCACCGACCAGAGTGATTTCCAGCCACGCCACAATCTGGATAACGCGGGTCTGGCCGAGTTGTTCATGTGGGACGAGGATAAATTCCTCAGCAATACCGAAGGATCACCGCTACGCCGCGCCGGTTACGAACGTTGGTTACGCAATCTGGCCGTGGGGCTGGGCAATGCGCCTTCGACGATTCCGGTGCTTGAAGCGCTTGAGGCGAGACGGGAGTATCCGTCGGAGTTGGTGAGGGAGCATGTGGAGTGGGCGTTGCGGCAGCATCGACACCGCGGTTAATGGCTGGAGCGAACTTGTTCGCGAGAAATTACCTCAACCGATGAATTCGTATCGCCTGACAGAAATCCTCGCGAACAAGTTCGCTCCTACCGGTGAGTGCTCATCACCCTTGTAGACAGGGCATATTCCAGTTCTACGCGGTGCAGGAGGCGCTTGAGGCGACACGGTTTAAGGGTAGGAGCGAACTTGTTCGCGAGAAATATCTCAACCGATGAATTCGTACCGCCTGACAGAAATCCTCACGAACAAGTTCGCTCCTACCGGTGAGTGCTCCTCACCCTTGTAGACAGGGCATATTCCAGTTCTACGCGGTACAGGAGGCGCTTGAGGCGACACGGTTTAAGGGTAGGAGCGAACTTGTTCGCGAGAAATATCTCAACCGATGAATTCGTACCGCCTGACAGAAATCCTCGCGAACAAGTTCGCTCCTACCGGTTAGTGCTCATCACCCTTGTAGACAAACCTGGGCATGTTCCAGTTGAACCGGATAGCCATTAGCCGCAACAGCAGACCGCCGAACAGGGTAATCAGAATGCTCTGCTCCTCAGGCAATTGCAGGTGCTGACACAGCAGAAAGCACCAGGCTGCGAGGAATGAGACGCTGGCGTACAGCTCGCGTCGGAATACCAAGGGGATGTCGTTGCAGAAGATATCCCGCAGGATGCCGCCAAATACGCCGGTGATCACGCCGCAGACAGAGGCCACCAGCAAGCCTGTCCCGACTTCCAGCGCGGTCATCGTACCGATCAGAGTAAAGGCCACCAAACCAAGCGCGTCGAGCACCAGAAACAGCGACCGCAGATGACGCATCAACGGCGCGATGAAGATGGTCAGCAAGGCTGCGACGCTGGTCAGGATCAGGTATTCGGGGTGTTTGACCCACGTCAACGGGTAATGGCCAAGCAACACATCACGAACCGAACCGCCGCCAAGAGCTGTGACGCAGGCGATCAATACCACGCCAAACCAGTCCATGCCCCGCCGCCCGGCAGACAGCGCGCCGGTCATGGCTTCAGCGGTAATAGCGATCAGATAAAGCATCAACAACATGGCGGCAGTCCCTGCGACGAAGCCGCGCAGTGTAGGGCAAGCACCAAAAGAGGGCAAAGAGCGAAATTACCGATCACAACCAATTTCTGTAGCAACTGCCGAAGGCTGCGAAACCGTCGCATCTGACACGCCGCAATCGCAGCCTTCGGCAGCTCCTACAGGAATGATGTAAGTATTAGCCTTTAATGAAATGCTCGCGATAGAACCGCAGCTCAGCGATCGACTCGCGGATGTCGTCCAGTGCCAGGTGGGTGCTGCCCTTCTGGAACTTCAGCTCAGGCGACCAGCGGGCGGCCAGCTCTTTGAGCGTGGAAACGTCCAGATTGCGGTAGTGGAAGTAGTGCTCCAGTGTCGGCATGTGCCTATAAAGGAAGCGACGATCCTGGCAAATACTGTTGCCGCAGATCGGCGAGCTGCGTTCCGGCACCCATTGCTTGATGAACTCAAGCGTCTGAGCTTCTGCTTCAGCCATGCTGATTAAGCTGTCGCGTACCCGCTGGGTCAGGCCCGAACCGCCGTGCTGACGGGTGTTCCACTCGTCCATTCCGGCCAGGGTTTCATCGCTCTGGTGCACAGCGATGACCGGTCCCTCAGCCAAGGTGTTGAGTTCGCTGTCAGTGATGATCGTCGCCATTTCAATGATGACGTCGGTGTCCGGGTCCAGGCCGGTCATTTCCAGATCGATCCAGATCAGGTTCTGCTTGTTCTGCATATTTGGCTCCTCAGCGTAGGCACGCAGTTTAGCTCACCCCGCCGTGCTAGACTCCCCCGCGTTTACTTATCAGCTGCTTTATCACTCGGAACACCCATGGCCAAACGCCAACTCAATCGTCGTCAAAACTGGCGCATCGAAAAAATTCAAGGCGAGCGCGCTGCTCGTGCTGCCAAACGCGAATCACAAACCCTGGAAACACTTGAGGGCGGCGATCTTGGCCCCGAGCAGACCGGGCTGGTGATCGCTCACTTCGGCGTACAAGTCGAAGTAGAAGCGAAGGAAGGCGACCAGGCGGGTCAGGTTTTCCGCTGCCACCTGCGTGCCAACCTGCCTGCACTGGTGACCGGCGATCGCGTCGTCTGGCGCGCCGGCAACCAGGGTATCGGCGTTATCGTCGCGCAATTGCCCCGCACCACTGAGCTGTGCCGTCCCGACAGCCGGGGGCAACTCAAGCCGGTTGCCGCCAACGTCGATCTGATCGTCATTGTGTTTGCGCCGATGCCGGAGCCCCATGCCAACCTGATCGACCGTTATCTGGTGGCCGCCGAGCATGCGGGCATTCGTCCGCTGCTGCTGTTGAACAAGTTCGACCTGATCAACGAGCAGAACGCCCCGGCGCTTAACGCGTTGCTGGAGGTTTACCGGACGCTGGGTTATCCGGTTCTGGAAGTCTCCGCGCACCACGGCGACGGCATGCAACAACTGCAAGCGCAGCTGGACGGGCATATCAGCGTGTTCGTCGGTCAGTCTGGCGTTGGCAAGTCATCTCTGGTCAACAGCTTGCTGCCTGAAGTTGAAACCCGTGTCGGGCCGCTGTCCGAGTTGTCCGGGCAAGGTACACACACCACGACGACTGCCCGCCTGTTCCATTTCCCCCGTGGCGGCGATTTGATCGACTCCCCGGGTATTCGTGAATTCGGTCTGGGCCACGTCAGCCGTGCGGATGTCGAAGCCGGTTTCATCGAGTTCAACGACCTGATCGGCACCTGCCGCTTCCGCGATTGCAAACACGACCGCGAACCGGGCTGTGCATTGTTGATCGCGCTGGAAGAAGGCCGCGTGCAACAGCAGCGTATGAACAGCTATCGCTCGATCATCGCCAGCTTGCCGGAAAGCAGCTACTAGCAGCGCCTTGCAGGAGCTGCCGCAGGCTGCGAATCGCGGACTGTCTGGAAGAATGCCTTCGCAGCCTTCGGTAGCTCCTACAGATTTGCAGCCGACAAAAAAGCCCGGACTCTTTCGAGATCCGGGCTTTTTACTTGCAGCTTGAGGCTTGTAGCTCGTGGCTAGACCTTAATTCTTCGTCTCATCCAGCTTCAACGTGCCGTCTTCGAACAAGTTCAGCTTTTGCCGAATCTCGTGCGGCTGGGCGTAGGCCTGTGGATCATCCGGCGGCTGGATTCTAGGATTGACTGGCGCAGCCGGTGCAGGCTCAGTGCCCGTGGCTTTGCCCTGGCCGCCCCTGTAAACCTGACTGCCTTCAATACGCTGCATGGCCTTCTTGGTCAGGACCATGATATCGATGCGCCGGTTGACCGGGCTTTGCGGATGCTCGCCGTCATACAGCATCGACGACGCATAGCCGACTACCCGCGCCACCTGGTTTTCCGGGTAGGTGCCGGCAACCAGAGCTCGACGTGCCGAGTTGGCCCGATTAGCCGACAGCTCCCAGTTACCGAACTCGCCGTTACCCACATAAGGCTTGCCATCTGTGTGCCCGCTGATGCTGATTTTGTTCGGCACCGCTTTGATGGTATCGGCCATGGCCAGCAGAATGTCTTCGAAATAGGGCTTGAGACGCGCACTGCCCAGGTCGAACATCGGCCGGTTATCAGCGTCTGTAATCTGGATCCGCAGACCATCCTGAGTAATCTCGAAATGGATCTGGTCCTTGAATTTCAGCAGTTCAGGATTCTCTTCGATCTTGTTCTGCAACTCCTGGAGCAACAACTCCAGACGCTCTTGCTCGACCTCTTCCGCCTTGGCCTCCGCCGTCTCGGCTTCGATTGGCACAGTGTCTGGTGTAGGGGTGTTCTTGATTTCCGGGTTCAAGGTCTGATCAGGCGACATTTCCGGCGATCCACCCAGATCAATCACGTAGGGCGAACCACTGTCCGAGAACCCGACCGGGTCTTTAAAGTAACCGGCGATAGCGACTAACTGCTCCGGGGTTGCTGCAGACAGCAGCCAGAGCACCAGAAAGAACGCCATCATGGCGGTTGCAAAGTCCGCGAAGGCGATTTTCCAGGCGCCACCGTGGTGACCGGCTTCATAGCGCTTTACGCGCTTGATGATTATCGGCTGATTATTTTCCATGACTCAGCGACCGCGAACCGCTTGTTCCAGCTCACTGAAGCTGGGCCGGTGTGCCGGATAGAGAACCTTGCGGCCAAACTCGACAGCCAGCGAAGGAGGCATACCGGAGGCCGATGCCACCAGCGACGCCTTGATGGCCTCATAGACGTTGAGCTCTTCTTTGGCATCGTGGGCAAGGCAGCTCGCCAGAGGACCGAAGAAACCGTAGGCGGCAATGATACCCAGGAAGGTACCCACCAGCGCAGCACCCACGTGGTTACCAATGGCAGCCTTGTCGCCGTCACCCAGGGAAGCCATGGTGATCACGATGCCGAGTACTGCCGCCACAATACCGAAACCGGGCAGGCCGTCGGCGATACCGGTTACAGCGTGGGATGGATGACCCAGCTCTTCCTTGATGCTCTGCAGCTCCATGTCAAACAGGCCTTCCAGCTCGTGAGGAGCCATGTTGCCGGATGACATGATACGCAGGTAATCACAGATATAAGCCGTCATGCGCTCGTCTTTCAGCACGCCGGGATACTTGGCGAAAATCGGGCTCGCCGAAGCGTCTTCGATGTCCCCTTCAATCGCCATCATGCCTTCACGGCGGCTCTTGTTGAGGATCTCGTACACCAGACCCAGCACTTCAAGATAGAAGGCGTGCGTGAAGCGCGTACCGAACATCTTCAGCGACTTCTTCATGACGTGCATGGTCATGTAGCCTGGGTTGGCTTGCAGAAATGCGCCCAGACAGGCACCACCGATGATCAACACCTCGAAAGGCTGGATCAGCGCGCCAATCTTACCGTGAGAAAGTACGTAGCCTGCGAGAACACTCGCGAAGACGACGATGATGCCGATAATTTTAGCCATAGGTAGAAAGTACTTACTGAGTCGGGTTCAGGGACATGCGCGGAAGTTCTTGAAACTCTTGTTCTACTTATCGGCATATGTGGGCCAGACTGTAGCCAGAAAAATCGAAAAGCCAGTTGACCGGTGAACGGGGGCCCGTAAATTAGGGTCTTACCCATTGATTTCGCAGTGTCCACTGCCTACATTTTCAGTCGCACGGGCCATGATGCATGCCTCCAGAAACGTCGCCACAGCTTCCCGTCCCGAACACGCTCGATGCGTGGCTCAAGCAATTGGACAGCATTGCATTGCCGGTCCCTCTGCCCAGCCACAATAAGGTCCGTAGCGCACTGAATGATAGCCGCCGCTCTTTGCGTGACATCGCCGACATGATGCAGGACAGCCCGGCGCTGGTCCTGAGCGTGATGCGCGAAGCCAACCATCAAAGCACCGGTCTGACCGAACCTGCTGAAAGCCTCGAAGTGGCGATCACTCGTCTGGGCCTGGGGCGTACGGAGGTGCTGCTCAACCGCCTGCCCGCTCTGGAAAACGAGAAGATTCCGGCCACGTTCCGCCAGTTGCTACTGATCAGTCAGCACGCTACGCAGCAGGCCAACGGACTGTTCGCGGCTCGCCTGGCGCGGCTCTGGCAGGATATCCACCTGGGCAGCCTGTTGTTTCTGGCGCCGCTGTGGCCAATAGCGCTGGCGCACCCGAAATTGCTGGAAGAATGGGAACTGCGGGTTATCCACAAAGGTGAGTCTTCCCGGGCAGTGGAGAAAAAGCTGTTTGGCGTCAGTCTGCTGGAGCTCTGCATGCAATTGGCCACCTTGTGGCGCCTGCCTTTATGGGTGACTCAAGGCTACAAGCTGCTGATCAGCGAACGACGCCAATTGGTCAAGGCGCTGCATATTGCGCGGGCTAATGACGATCCATTGCAACAGCAGCAATTGATGGACGCCGATCCGAACCTGCGTCGCTGGTTCAATCAACCCGCCAATACCGTACTGCTGGGCAACGGCCTGGCGCTGGCCGCTCAACAGGCATGGGACAGCCCGCACTGCCTGCGCTGGGAGTTAATGAGCAGCCTGTACTTGCAGCAATCCATGGACAGCGTGCAGCAGCAGGCCCATCAGAACGCAGTCAGCAGCGCTCGCAACCATAATGACCCAAGCCTGTGGCACCCGGCCGAAGCGCTGATCTGGCCGTGGGCAACCCGCCGGATTCACAGCAAGCTGCAAGCAGCGCCGCCACCCTCGCCCGATGCCTTGCAGAGCTGGCGCAAGCTGTGCGCCGACTTGCTCGCCAACCCGAGCCCCTTCAGTAACGCCATGCACTTGACCACCACGGCGCGGGACGCTCTGGTTTCCTGCGGCATGGAACGTGTGATGTTGCTGATGGCAGACAAGACCGGTACCCAGCTGCGTGTCCATCAGATCGCCGGGTTGAGAGCTGAAACGACGTCGCTGGCGCTCTCTATAAAGGAAAGCACCGTATTGCAACGTCTGTTGGCTCAGCCCACCCAGCTCCGCATGACGCCCGCCAATATCGATCAATTCTCGGCTCTGCTGCCGGGTAATCTGCGGGCTTTGTTCCCAGGCAAACACTGGCTGATCCGATCTCTGAGCAGCAACAATAAGGTGTTGATGCTGGTGGTGGCAGATCAGGGCGGCGGGCAGTTTTCGGAAACCTCGGTGCAGGCTTTCGGTAAAACCTGCCAATGCATCGAGCGGGCGCTGACAAGCTTTAGTAGTCGCAAAGCCTGACAGCTGGGCTACAATTCGCCTCTTTTTTTGAATTGGAGGCTGCACATGTCTGTCTTCTCTGGCTTGCCGCTGGTTATCGAGCCAAGCGACCTGAAGGATCGCCTGGATGCTCCGGAACTGATCCTGGTGGATCTGACCAGTAGCGCCCGATATGACGCCGGACACATACCCGGCGCGCGTTTCGTCGATCCGAAACGTACTCAGTTGGGCCAGCCTCCAGCACCGGGTTTGCTACCTGCCCACGCAGACCTGCAAGCGCTGTTCGGCGAACTGGGTCACAACGCCGATGCGGTGTATGTGGTCTACGACGACGAAGGCGGCGGCTGGGCCGGACGCTTTATTTGGTTACTGGATGTAATCGGCCACAGCAAATACCACTATATCGACGGCGGCCTCCTGGCCTGGCAGGCTGATGGCTTGCCCTTGTCCACAGCGGTTCCCCCCTCGGCTGGCGGGCCGGTTGACCTGCAGCTGCATGACGAACCCACTGCTACACGCGAGTATTTGCAAAGTCGCCTGGGCGCTGCCGATCTGGCAATCTGGGACGCTCGTGGCCCGCTTGAATATTCCGGCGAAAAAGTCGTCGCGGCCAAAGGTGGACACATCCCCGGCGCGATCAACTTCGAGTGGACTGCAGGGATGGATAAGACGCGCGATCTGCGCATCCGTGAAGACATCGCAGAAATCCTCGACAGCCTGGGCATCACTGCAGATAAAGAAATCATTACCCACTGCCAGACACACCACCGGTCGGGCTTCACGTATCTGGTGGCCAAGGCACTGGGTTACCCTCGGGTCAAAGGCTATGCCGGCTCCTGGGGCGAATGGGGCAACCACCCCGATACGCCAGTCGAACGCTGAAGCCCTGTCCACTTTAAAGCATTACATTCAGGAATTTTGATGAAAGAGCGTCTGTTTATCCTCAGCCAGTACCTGTTACCGCATCATTTGCTGTCACGTCTGGCTGGCTGTGTTGCCGAGTGCCGCGTGCGCTGGTTCAAGAATGCCTTCACCGCGTGGTTCGCCCGTCGCTATCAAGTCAACATGTCCGAAGCGCAGGTCGAGGACTTGAGCGCCTATGAGCACTTCAACGCCTTCTTCACCCGTGCTCTGAAACCCGGTGCCCGCCCCCTCGATGAAACGCCGGGTGCAATCCTGAGCCCGGCAGATGGCGCAATCAGCCAACTGGGCCGTATCGAACAGGGCCGTATCTTCCAGGCCAAGGGCCATAGCTTCAGCGTGCTGGAGTTGCTGGGCGGTGACCCGGCGTTGTCGGCGCCGTTCATGGGGGGCGAATTCGCGACTGTTTACCTGTCGCCCAAGGACTACCATCGCGTGCACATGCCGCTTGCCGGTACCTTGCGTGAAATGGTGTATGTGCCTGGCCGAATCTTCTCGGTCAATCAGACCACAGCCGAAAACGTGCCTGAGTTGTTCGCCCGTAACGAGCGCGTAGTCTGCATCTTCGACACAGAGCGCGGACCGATGGCCCTGGTACTGGTTGGCGCGATGATCGTTGCTTCCGTCGAAACGGTCTGGGCCGGATTGGTGACGCCGCCAAAACGTGAACTGAGGACATTCCGCTACGACGAAGCAGCACGTGCGCCGATCCATCTGGAGAAAGGCGCAGAAATGGGCCGCTTCAAGCTGGGCTCCACCGCCATCGTCCTGTTTGGCCCCGAGCAAGTGAAGTGGGCCGAGCAACTCACTGCGACCTCACCAGTACGCATGGGTCAGGCCCTGGCGCTGCCCGTACAGGTTTGAAACAGTAAATAGTGGCACCGCGTGCCACTATTTATCCTTTGATGGCTGTACCATTGCTGTTTTCGCTTGAGCCTACACCGATAGATTCGTCTGAGGTGCTGCGACTATTGGCTGATGCTGCTAGAGTCCCAACACCGGCCCTGTCGGAAATTTTGCATTTTATTGATGTAGATTTCGGCCCCCGCCGGGAACTGTTATCGCTGCATCGATTCAAAGCAGCCGCTCGGTCCCGAGCGGGCAGTTGGAGTTAGCCTTTCACATGAGTAATTTGAGCCTTCCTGTGTTGTTGCGTGTTCCCGCGCCAACGCAGTCGAGCCTGACATTCTGTGAAGCGACGCCCAAGGATCTCAAGCGTTGGATATCAACGCTGCCTAAAGCAAACCTGGGTGAAACGGCTCGTCAGCTCTATCAGGGCCTGACTGAACTCAATCAACTGCTGACGCCCAGTGACAATCGCCTGCAACTGCTTGAACTGCTGCGCCCCGAAGTGCATTTCGTCTGTAAGCATCTGGAACGCCACTTTCTCAATCAGGCCGTGGTGCTCGACGAGCGTCCGCGCAAAGTCGCCAATCTTTGCCAGGCGCTGCAAAACCACCTGGCGGTTGGCTATAAGCTGATCATCGAGCGAGTCAGTTCAAGACTCAGCCGGGATCGCATCCCGCTACTGACCACTGCACTGCAACGGGCGCTCCAGTGCCTGAACGGCCCGCTGATTCGCGCCAATCAACTGTACTGTCCTGTGCAGGAAGGCCTGTGGCTCGAGCTGCACACGATCTATAAAATTGCCTGCGAACACCAATTGCAGAATCTGCCGGTTGCCGATGAACAGGCCATCCACGCCCGTTCGCTGACGGTGGAGCAGACTTACACCATTGCGTTACTGATGGGCTGCTCGCGCTGCAACCAGATGCGTCAGCTCAACATCGGTCGTCTTGCCGACGTGCTGGATGCCTGGAGCCCGTTTGTCCGGCTGCAGTCACCGACAGACGACAGTAGCCTGTACGCGCTTTCAGCCAGACAGGACAAACCGCCTCTCTATAAGTCACTGTTTCCGGAAGACCAGCACCCTACTCTGCTGGGCCTTAACACGCAGGCGTTAGCGGCGATGATCACCCGCTACCTGGAAACCCCTGTAGATCAGCGGGCGCAATCACCACTGTTGGTCCCTCAGGGCTTTCCCCCTGACTTGTTGGAGCATCTGGCAGCCGCCTGGGGCGATGTCGCTGAGCGAACCTTTCAGCGCACGCCCGGCCAAGGCACCCTGAGCCTGTGCATAGGCATGAGTGCACTGCATTTCTACCTCGGCGGCAAACGCTCTTTCAGTGACATGTTGCAAGTCCCGGCCACCAAAGCCGCCGAGTTCAGCCTGCAAATGGTAGACGACAAAGCTGACGACCCTTGGGCCAGTGCTTTTGATACCCAGCGCGGCAACACCTCGGCGCTGATGCTGCCTTATGAAGAAATCCAGTATGAACAGCCTGACGCGGACGGCGGCGACGCGGCGTCGAACGCTCAGCAGACGTTCCCGACCTTTGACCTGAACATCGTCAACCACAGCCCTGGCGGCTATTGCCTCGCATGGCCAAAAGAAGTGCCGCAGCAATTGCAGGCCGGAGAGTTGGTCGGGATTCAGGATGATGCCGGTCAGGGCTGGAGTGTTGCGGTCGTGCGCTGGGTACGCCAGGTGCGCAGCGGCGGCACACAAATGGGTATCGAGCTGATCGCGCCGTTTGCCCAGCCTTGCGGCTTGCAGGTCGTCCGGCCTGAACTGAACAGCCCTTACATGCGCTCTTTGCTGCTACCGGAAATTCGTGCGATTGAACAACCAGCCACCATACTGGCACCACGCTTGCCCTTTAAAGAAGGCAATAACGTGATGATCAATATTTCCGGAGAAGAACACAGCGGCCTGCTGGGCAATCAACGCACCAGCAGCGGCAGCTACAACCAGTTCGAGTACGAAACCTTCGAACTGCCGGGGCAAACGGGCGGTGACACGCCGAAAGCGGAGCAGGAATTCGATTCGTTGTGGTCGTCACTGTAGAACTCCGACGTCCTCCCGACTAAAGCCGGTCCTGTGGGACTGCGTCGGTTCTGTGGGAGCGAGGCTTGCCCGCGATAAGGGCGCTGCGGTTTATCAGATAGACCGCGGTGCTTGTATCGCGGGCAAGCCTCGCTCCCACAGGTTCCGGTGTGATCCCGCGATTTGCGCAGTGTCGTGGAAGCGAATTCATTCGCGAAGAGGCCGGTACATCCTATACATCTGCATCGTTTGAAATGCAGCCTTCGCGAATAAATTCGCTCCCACCGGGGCTGTGTGAAAACCCTGACCGCCAATGCGCTGCTCAAAAAACGTACTGAAAAATGCGTTTCTACGCCAAATCCGGGTCTGGCACACCAAGCGAACATTTGCGGAACTCACCTGAAATCGCGCAGTTCATTTTGGGTGGAGGGTTTTCACACAGTCTGCTCCGGGGCTGTTACCAGCTTTCAGCCGCGACCTTCTCGCTCCCTTACCCCCAACAGATACAGCACGCCATCCAGACCCAGGGTCGAAATCGCCTGCCGGGCTGACTGTTTTACCAGCGGCTTGGCGCGAAACGCGACGCCCAGGCCCGCGATGGCCAGCATCGGCAAATCATTGGCGCCGTCGCCCACCGCGATGGTCTGCTCAAGGCTCAAACCTTCCTTCGCCGCCAGCTCACGCAACAAATCGGCTTTGCGCTGGGCATTGACGATAGGTTCGACGGCCACGCCTGTGCACTTGCCATCAACGACTTCCAGCTCATTGGCGAAGACATAGTCGATACCGAGTCTGGCCTGCAACTGCTTGGCAAAATAAGTGAAGCCGCCGGACAGAATCGCCGTTTTGTAGCCCAGACGCTTGAGTTCGGCGAACAGAACTTCGGTACCCTCGGTCAAGCGAAGTGAAGCACCAATCTCGTCCAGCACGCTGACATCCAGACCTTTGAGCAAAGCAAGACGCTCTTTGAAGCTGGCACTGAAGTCCAGTTCGCCACGCATGGCGCGCTCGGTGATTTCCGAAACCCGATCGCCCACCCCGTGAGCCTTGGCCAACTCATCGATCACTTCGGCTTCGATCAGGGTCGAGTCCATGTCGAACACCGCCAGACGGCGGTTACGGCGGAACAGCGAGTCCTGCTGAAAAGCAATGTCCACATTCAATTCTTGAGCAACCTGCAGGAATTCAGCCTGCAAGGCCTTGGCATCAGCGGGCTCGCCACGCACGGAAAACTCTACGCAACCCTTGCCCTGGTCAGTTGGAGCATCCAGCGGCATGCGTCTGGACAAACGATCAATCTTGTCAATGTTCAGGCCATGTTGCGCCGTGATGGCGCTGACACGCTGCAATTGCTCGGCAGTGATTTTGCGGGTCAGTAATGTCACGATGTGTCGTGCGCTGCCCTGATCGTTGACCCACTTCTGATAGTCCGCTTCAGACACCGGCGTAATGCGCACCTGCTGATCCAGCGAATGCGCGGCCGAGTGAATGTCCGCAAGGACCGAAGCCCCCTGTTCAGGGTCGGGCATTTCGACAAGAATGCCGAACGACATGACGTCGTGAATCACCGCCTGGCCAATATCAAGGATGCTCACGCCACCTTTGGCAAGCACGCCAGTGATGGTCGCAGTGAGACCGGGACGATCTTCACCGGTGATGTTAATCAGGACGATTTCGCGCAAGGGACACCCCAGCAGTGGAAAAAAACCGCATTCTAACCACATTCAGTGACCATCGGGCGAAGGCAGCGCTTTGCCGCCACTGGGTCGGTCGTTATACTGCGCGGCAACTTCTTCGAAAGAGCCGTGCTCTGTGAACCGGCCCACGCCTGTTAAAACTGATAATTTCTTCCTGCTGATCTTCCGTGCACTGCGTCATCGCCGTGTACCGATTGCATTGCGCATCGCCAGCCACAACGTGATCCTCGTCTCCCTGGCGCTGATGATCTACGCCGGCGTGATGGGCTTGCAGTTCAAGCAGGCCATGCATGAGCAGGCCGACGCACTGGGGCAGGCACTCACCACGCAAACTGCGACCTCCGCCACGGAGCTGCTGGTGTCCAACGACATCCTCAGCCTCAACGTGCTGCTGGGTAATCTGGTGAAGAACCCGCTGGTGGCGCATGCCGCGATTTACAGCGTGGACAATCGTATCCTTGCGGAAGCCGGTCAGCGCCCGAAAAACGGTCTGCTTGGCGAGGCCGAAGGGCTTTACGAAATCAAGATCACCTTCCAGGACACAATGGCCGGGCATCTGCGTATCAGCCTGGACATGTCCCAATTCCAGCAGCCGATGACCATCAGCCTGCAAAGCATGGGCATCCTCGCGGGAATCCTGCTGGCGCTCGCTTTGGCACTGAGTCTGCGTCTGGGGCGACACATTTCCACGCCGCTGCTGCAATTGCGGATCTGGCTGCGTGATATCGATCCGTACACCCCGGCCGTCGAACGCCAGGATGAAATCGGTGATCTGGCCCGCCAGCTGCGCACGTCCTTCGCGCCGCCGATGCCGGAACCGGAGCCCGAACCAGAGCCCGAATATGTCGAGGACGAGTCGGACGATCATTATGCTGAAGACGACGTCGTAGAGCCCGCCGCCAAAGGCCGCTCCGCCCGTGAGCCAGGTTTTGACGAGGCGCCCAAACCACGCTTGCCTGCGCCGCCCGTACAGCGCCGTCTGGTGGCCGAGGAGGATGAAGAAGACGAGGAAGACCCGTTTGCCGACCTGCGCGACAATTCCAGCGCTGCGCCTCAGGTCAGCAAAGCGGTGGCTCCAGGCAACCCGCAACCCAGCGCCGTGCTGGCCGTGCAGCTCGGCTCGCAGGATCAACTGCGTCGCTTGCCCAGAGCCCGCCTGACGGAGCTGCTGCAACGTTATCGCGATTGCCTGGATCAGGCTTCGTCGCTTTACGAAGGCGAGCTGCACACCCTGAACGATGGCAGCACATTGATGCTGTTCCACAGCCAGGAAAGCGGTGACGATTACCTCACCAATGCTATTTGCTGCGGCGAGCTGTTACGTGCCTTGAGCCATGCATTGCAGATTGAGGTCGCAGACAGCGGCATCACCCTGCAATTGCAGCTGGGCCTGACGCTCGGTGAAGGTCTGGCAGGCTTGAGTCAGATCGACCTGTTGCTGACTGAAACCGCACAGGATGCCTTGGCCCTGTCGCAACACAGCCGCAACCTGTTGCTGGTAGAGCGCAAAATCAATGATGACGCACTGATCCGCCAACGCGCGCGCATCCGTCCGATCGCAAGCCCTGAAGGCGCTTGCTGCGTAGAGCGTCTGATGGAGCCCTACCCTTCGATGCTTGAACGCCAGCTGGCGCGCATGCATGAGACGGCACGCAAGGGGTGATCCCGCATACGCTCCTACCCTGACCTGTAGGCGCGCAAGAGCACCGCGATTGATGGCCTTGGGCAACTTTGACCAAATCACGGATGGTTCTGAAAAACTGTAAAACCTGTAGGAGCTGCCGAAGGCTGCGAAAGCGATTTGGCTGAAATACCGCCATTCGCAGCCTTCGGCAGCTCCTACAGGAAATTCCAGATAGCAGCCCACAAAAAAGCCCGCATCGCTGCGGGCTTTTTTTTGCGCCAATCCTAGAAGCGGAACACTTCGAGATCAGTGCGTATGGGGGAAGCCATTGGAATCTTTGGTTTGTCGGGCTCTTTGGCGCGAGCTACCGGGGCTTTCTTCGGTTCATCCACAGGCTGCCAGGAAATCGGCTTGACCGCGGAACTCACCTGATCTGCCAGTCGCTGAAGCAGCAGGCCTTGGGCACGCACCTGATCGGCAGAAGTCCCCGCATGGAGTTCTTCAAGGTGCACAATCCGGCTGTCACGAACATTGCCTTTGCGGTCCACCAGACGCCATTGGGCATCAAGAATCGCCGGCTGCTTCGCGCCCGAGTCCAGACGGCTGATAGACAACACCACCTGCACATCAGGGGTGAAGTTCGCCGCAGCAGGAGCCAGCACGACCCGCTGGCTGTCCAGCTTCCACGCCAATTGGCGCAGCAGCAGTTGGTCGATATCCGAAGACAGGCTACCTGCCCAACGACCGTCGGTCGAAGCGGTCAGGCTACCGTCAGGCTGACGCTGCAACAGAGTCTCGCGCTGCAGGTAATCCGCCACTGAGACTGGCCCAAGTAAAACAGCCAGGCCCTTATTATGCGTAGGTTGCCCCGGTGTACCGCTGTCGAGCTGATAAAGCGAGGTCGGTTGGTTCACACTGCAACCAGCCAGACCCAAAATACCGGTCATCAACAAAACAAAGGGAAGGCGTAGAAGATTCATCGTCCCATCCAGGTGGCCGCCGTCAAGCAAGCCACAGTGTATAACTCAACAGAAATCGTGCAGGCATTCAGCCACGCTTGCGCCTCGAGACGTCATATCATCCGTGAATATGCGTCATGACTCCAGCGATTATGCGTCGATCTTCGTGGCAAAACGAAGACCGATAGCTCTAAAACAGGATTAAGAGGCGTTTTCTACCAAAAGCGCATCAACCCTCTGAAAGCCCCGCGGCAGCTTATTGCCCCGACGCCCACGCTCCCCCTTGTAATGTTCCAGATCATCAGGTTTGAGTGACAGGTTGCGTTTGCCTGCCTGCAAGACCAGCGTCGCTCCTTGCGGGATGACGGCGACATCAGTCACATATTCTTCACGACTGGCCACCCGATCCCCCGGAATTCCGATGATCTTGTTGCCCTTGCCTTTGCTCAACTGCGGAAGGTCACTGATTTTGAAGATCAGCAGACGCCCTTCAGTGGTAACAGCTGCGAGCCAGTTCTGCTCCCGGTCGGCCACTGGTCGCGGCTGCATCACCTTGGCCCCTTTCGGCAGGCTCAACAGCGCTTTGCCAGCCTTGTTCTTGGCCTGCAGATCCTCGCCCTTGACCACAAAGCCATAGCCCGCGTCCGAAGCAATCACATAAAGCGCGTCATCTTCAGGCAGCAGCACACATTCAAACGTTGCGCCTGGCGGCGGCTGGAGCTTGCCGGTCAACGGTTCGCCCTGCCCTCGCGCCGATGGCAAGGTGTGCGCCGCCAATGAATAGCTGCGCCCCGTAGAGTCGATAAACACCGCGTATTGATTGGAGCGGCCCATTGCAGCGGTCTGGAACCCGTCACCCGCTTTGTAGGAAAGCCCGGTCGCATCAATGTCATGGCCTTTGGCAGAGCGTACCCAGCCTTTTTCCGACAGTACGACGGTCACTTTCTCATTCGGCAGCAGGTCATGCTCGGTCATGGCCTTGGCTTCGGCACGCTCCACGATAGGCGAGCGGCGGTCGTCGCCATAGGTTTCGGCGTCTTTAAGCAGTTCGGTGCGGACCAGCTTTTTCAGCTTGGCTTCGCTGCCCAACAGAGCCAGCAACTTGGTGCGCTCTTTGTTCAGCTCATCCTGCTCGTTACGCAGTTTCATCTCTTCGAGACGCGCCAACTGCCGCAAGCGGGTGTCCAGAATGTAGTCAGCCTGGATTTCGCTCAGCTCGAAGCGTTCGATCAACCTGGCCCGTGGGTGCTCCTCGGTGCGGATGATGTGGATCACTTCATCCAGATTGAGGTAGGCGATCAACAAACCGTCCAACAGGTGCAGACGACGCTCAACCTTGTCGAGGCGGAATTGCAAACGACGGCGCACCGTGCGGACACGGAACTCCAGCCATTCCACCAGCAACGCCCGCAGGTTCTTCAACTGCGGCTTGCCGTCCAGACCGATGATGTTGATATTGACCCGGTAGCTGGACTCCAGATCGGTGCTGGCGAACAAGTGCTGCATCAGCGCTTCGTGATCGACCCGGCTGTTCACCGGGATAATCACGATGCGGCAAGGGTTTTCGTGGTCCGACTCGTCACGCAGGTCGGCAACCTGCGGTGCCTTGGAGGGCTTGGCCTGCATCAGCGCAGCGATCTGCTCCAGCACCTTGGCACCGGAAACCTGATGCGGCAAAGACGTGACGATGATGTCGCCATCTTCCACGTGGTACACAGCGCGCATCCGCACCGAGCCCTTGCCGGTTTCGTACATTTTCAGCAGGTCGGCACGCGGGGTGATGATCTCTGCTTCGGTGGGGTAATCCGGGCCCTGAATGTGTTCAACCAACTGCTCGACAGTAGCTTTCGGCTCATCCAGCAGACGAACACACGCCGTTGCGACTTCACGCAGGTTGTGCGGCGGCACGTCAGTGGCCATACCCACGGCAATACCGGTGGTGCCATTGAGCAGGATATTCGGCAAACGTGCTGGCAAGACGGCCGGTTCGTCGAGAGTGCCATCGAAGTTCGGTACCCAGTCCGCGGTGCCCTGCCCCAGTTCGCTAAGCAAGACTTCGGAGTACCGCGACAAGCGCGCCTCGGTGTAACGCATGGCCGCGAAGGATTTCGGATCATCCGGCGCTCCCCAGTTGCCCTGCCCGTCTACCAGCGTGTAGCGGTAGCTGAACGGCTGGGCCATGAGCACCATAGCTTCATAACAGGCCGAGTCACCATGGGGGTGAAACTTGCCGAGTACGTCACCCACGGTACGCGCCGACTTCTTGTGCTTGGAGTCAGCGTCAAGGCCCAGCTCGCTCATCGCGTAGACAATGCGTCGCTGCACAGGCTTGAGGCCGTCGCCGATATGCGGCAAGGCACGGTCCATGATCACGTACATGGAGTAGTTGAGGTAGGCCTGTTCGGTGAAGTCAGCCAGTGATCGGCGTTCTACACCATCAAGGCTGAGGTCAAGGGAGTCGCTCATGCGTGCCTCATTATTTCGTGGTCTGACGCAGCAGCATGGTGCCGCCGCGCTGAGTGAATTCGAGTTGTTTCATTGCGCTCATACCCAGCAGCACTTGTTCTCCGTCCAGACCGGGCACCACCAGGGCGCGCACGTTGTGCAGGACGATATCGCCCAATTGCAGGCGCTCGATGGAAGTCCGAAAGCCTTCGCTGCGACCATTGGCAGTGTTGACCCAAACCGGCGCACCGCGCTGCAACTGCAAGGTGTCGGCCACCTCGCCCGGAACAGCCACATCAGTGGCCCCGGTATCCAGCAAAAACTGCACGAGATGATCGTTGATCTTTCCAGTGCTGACAAAGTGCCCCTGGCGATTGCCCACCAATTGCACTTCGACGTAACCATCACCGTACTGCGAAGTGACCACGGTGTTGGGATTTTCCTGTTTGTCTTCCCACTCGCCAAAAAAGCGCGTTGCCAGAAACAGCCCCGCCGCCCAGGCGACGATCATCAGGACCTTTCCCGCCCGTTTGCCGGGAGGCTGCTGACTCACGGTTTAGCACCCCAGCCACCCGCCGGAGCCGCGAAACGCCACACAATCGGGCGTTCCTCGCCATCAGCGCGCTTGCCAAAATTGTTGTCGACGCCGATCCAGGCTCCCGTCTCATCGACGACCAGTGCTTCAGTCAGACCGAACGCCTGATCGTAAAGTCGATGCGGCATCAGTGCTTCTTTAGCGAACGACCAGCACTGCTCGGTCTTGCCGGTTTCCAGTTCGCGCCGACAGATGCGGTAAGCCGAACGCTCCAACGTAAACAGCTTGCCGTTGAACAGTGACAGATCCGCGAAATCACGGGATACCGATTTGCCACCCACCTGAGGCGGTAACACGTCCTTGCCGGGTTCAGTCCGCAATACGCAACTGCCTTTGCAGCGCCAGGCATCCGCCTCGCGATTGACTACCAGTAAACCGCGCTGCTCACGCTCGGCAGCCAGCCACAAGCGATCTCCCTGCGGGCTGACAGCCAAGCCTTCGAAAATAGCGTTGAAGTGTTGCAACATGCCCTTGGCCCGGGCCTGTGCGACCAGCTCGGTGGGCAATTTCAGCCAGGCCGGCGGTCCTTCCACAGGTACCTTGAGCACCTCGGCATATGCTTCGCTGACGACGTATTTATTGCCAGCTGCATCGCAACTGATGCCCTCGAAATCCAGGCTGCCGCCGCGTACTAATGACGATAGCTTGGCCAGCGAACGCAAGTTGGCCGGTAAGTCACTCTCCAGCGCAGGCGGTACATCAATCTTCTCCGACCGGGCCTGCCAGACGGTTTTCGTCATGTCCATGCGGTAGAGCAGGTCGTCGTCTCGATCCGAAATGGCCCACAGTTGACCGCCGCACATCGCCAGTCCTGACAGGTTGCCGCCGACCATACTGTCTACGGGATGCTCTGAAACCAGCACCAGCTCTGGCAGAGGGGCTGCGAATGCCGGAGTGGCCAGCAGCGTTGCAAGCAGCCCAGCCCACAACGCCGCGCTGTAGGAGCGCGCTTGCCCGCGATTGGGTCGAGCAGGCGCAACATGCATCGACTGACCCACCGCCATCGCGAGCAAGCGCGCCCCTATCAAGAAAAATATAACTACCTGACCTGGAGTACTTTTCTGTAGGAGCTCACGAGCACCGCGAGGCAGCGATGGCGTCCTGTCTGATACACCGCTATCGCGGCCTCGCGGTGCTCGTGCGCTCCTACAGGGCCCAATGTTTTCAATACGGTCTTGTATCAAACGCGCAATTCTGTAGGAGTGAGCTTGCTCGCGATCCGGTCGATCAGTCACAACATGCATCGACTGACCCACCGCCATCGCGGGCCAGCGCGCTCCTGCAGGTTTGGCGCTATCGCGCGGTGTCAGGGACACCGGGGCGCTTTGCATCAAGTCAGAACCTCGGCAAGGTTGCCTTTGGACTCCAGCCAGCTTTTGCGATCACCGGCGCGTTTTTTGGCCAGTAACATGTCCATCATTTCCGACGCCACTTCAAAATCATCCAGCGTCAGCTGCACCAGGCGGCGAGTGTTCGGATCCATGGTGGTTTCACGCAGCTGCGGCGGGTTCATTTCGCCCAGGCCTTTGAATCGCGTGACCTGCGGCTTGCCGCGTTTCTTCTCCGCAACAAGACGGTCCAGAATACCGTCGCGCTCGGCTTCGTCCAGCGCGTAGTAAATGTCTTTACCCAAGTCGATGCGGTACAGCGGCGGCATGGCGACATAGACGTGCCCGGCGTCCACCAGCGGACGGAAATGCTGGACGAACAACGCGCACAACAAGGTCGCAATGTGCAAACCGTCAGAGTCGGCGTCAGCGAGGATGCAGATTTTGCCGTAGCGCAACTGGCTCATGTCCGCCGCGCCCGGGTCGACACCAATGGCGACGGCAATGTTGTGGACTTCCTGACTGGCGAGCACTTCGCCGCCATCGACTTCCCACGTGTTGAGAATCTTGCCGCGCAACGGCAGGATCGCCTGAAATTCCTTGTCTCGCGCCTGCTTGGCCGACCCGCCAGCGGAGTCACCTTCCACCAGGAACAACTCGGAACGCATCGGGTCCTGCCCCGCGCAATCAGCCAGTTTGCCAGGCAATGCAGGGCCTTGAGTAATACGCTTGCGCTCAACCTTTTTACTGGCCTTTAGACGACGACCAGCGTTGTTGATCGCCAATTCCGCCAGTTGCATGCCCAGATCGGAGTTGGCGTTGAGCCACAGGCTGAAGGCATCTTTAACCACACCCGACACAAACGCCGCAGCCTCACGGGATGACAGGCGCTCTTTGGTCTGGCCGGAAAACTGCGGCTCCTGCATTTTCATCGACAGAACGAAAGCAATGCGCTCCCAGACGTCTTCCGGGGCAAGCTTCACACCGCGGGGCAACAGGTTGCGGTATTCGCAGAACTCACGCATCGCGTCGAGCAAACCCTGGCGCAGACCGTTGACGTGGGTACCGCCTTGCGCTGTCGGGATCAGGTTGACGTAGCTTTCCTGAACGCTGTCGCCGCCTTCCGGCAACCAGAGCAGTGCCCAGTCGACCGCTTCTTTATTACCGGCAAAACTGCCGCAGAACGGTTCGTCCGGAAGACGCAGGAAGTCGCTGACCGAATCCTGCAAGTAGGAACGAAGGCCATCTTCGTAATGCCACTCGACCTTTTCGTTAGTAGCCTTGTCTTCAAAGCTGACCAGCAGCCCCGGACACAGCACAGCCTTGGCCTTGAGCACATGCTTGAGGCGGCTGACCGAGAACTTCGGGGTGTCGAAATACTTGGGGTCCGGCGCGAAATACACGCTCGTCCCGGTGTTGCGTTTGCCCACAGTGCCGACGATTTCCAGCTCCGACGCCTTGTAGCCGTCGGTGAAGGACATTTCGTATTCATTACCATCGCGCTTGACCCGAACCTTGACCAAGGTCGACAGCGCGTTGACCACCGAAATACCCACGCCGTGCAGACCGCCGGAGAACTGGTAGTTCTTGTTGGAGAACTTGCCGCCCGCGTGAAGCTTAGTGAGGATCAGTTCGACACCGGAAACGCCTTCCTCCGGGTGAATGTCCACCGGCATACCGCGACCGTCGTCGGACACTTCCAGCGAGTTATCGGCATGCAGAATGACCTGCACCGATTTGGCATGCCCGGCCAGCGCTTCGTCGACGCTGTTGTCGATGACTTCCTGGGCAAGGTGGTTCGGCCGCGAAGTGTCGGTGTACATGCCCGGCCGCTTGCGAACCGGGTCGAGGCCCGAGAGGACTTCGATGGCGTCTGCGTTATAAGAGCTAGCGCTGGGATTGGCCATGGGGTCTCGTCATCAGTTGTTCGTGGGGTTACAGAGTTGAAAACCTGTAGGAGCTGCCGAAGGCTGCGATCCGGCATACGCCAGGCTTTCGAACCAATCGCAGCCTTCGGCAGCTCCTACATTTAATCCGGCTATACATTCAAAGCTTGGAAACATCCACCGCCTGTAACAACTCAGGGGCAAATCCGGCAAAACTCAACAGCGCGGGCAATTGCCCGGCAAAGCCTTGGTAACTGTGGTCGCCGCCTGCCTGTATACGCAAGGCGCATGCTCGATAGAACGATTCGGCGCGGCGATAATCAAGGGTCTCATCACCCGTTTGCAGCCAGACCTGAACACGCGTCGGGTCCTGAGGGGCGGGCACTTCCAGTTCGGCCAGGGCCTTGACGTGGTCGTGGGTCAGCTCCCAGGTTTCGCCGGTATAAAGGTTTTGCTGCGTACCGACAAATCCGTCGAACAGCTGGTGCGGGTTGACTGCCGGGTTGATCAGCACGGCCTTGAGGCCGTGGCGCTGCGCCAAGTGTGTCGCATAGTAGCCGCCGAGCGAGCTGCCGACCAGCAATGGCCGCCCGAGTTCTTCGATAGCGGATTCGAGCTGAACCATGGCGTGACGCGGATGGTGATGCAACTCAGGGACACGCACCTGCTCACTCAGCCCAAGCGAGCGCATCAGGGCGATCAATTGAGTGGCTTTTTTCGACAGGGCCGAACTGTTCAGGCCGTGGATATAAAGCAGTGTGGGGTTTTCGCTGGTCACGCCGTCCGCTCCTGAATCACTGAGTGGTGCAAAGCCGCGCAGTTTACAGGGACTAACGCTGAAAGACCCGCACCCGTGTGTATCACGACAAAAAGATCAGTAGCCGTTGCCGCCGTAATCCACTTCGAAATCCAGGCCAACCACCCGGGACACACCGGTTTCCAGCTTCCCGTCATCGTAAAGACGCAGCCAGCGGTAGCCCGGAGCGGTGTTGTCGACTTTGAAATCAACGCTACCGGGCGCGAACTGGATGCAGGTTGAAGGCGATGCCAGCAGCCGGACGGCATCGCGCATCTGGTCGTATTCCTGATGAACATGCCCCCAGAGCACTGCTCGCACCTGTGGAAAACGCTCCAGGACCGCAAACAGCGCATCGGGATTGCGCAGTCCGATAGGGTTCATCCACTCGCAGCCAATCGGCACCGGATTGTGATGCAGACACACCAGATGATGTCGCTCGGGCGCTTCACTCAATGACTGGACCAGCAACTGTAGCTGTTGATCGCTCAAATAACCGGGTACGGAACCCGGTACCGAGGAGTCCAGCAACGTCACTCGCCAATTGCCAATATCGATGACCGGGTCGAGCAAGTCGCTTTGTTGCGCGGCCTGGAGCATCTCCCGGGATTCGTCATGATTGCCGGGGAACCAGCGCTTCGGCGCCTCGATCGCCCCGCTCAATTGCCGAAAAGCCTCATAAGATTCGACGCTGCCGTCCTGCGACACATCGCCACTGGCAACCACCAGATCGACATGCGGCTGTTCGGCCAGCACCAGTTCGATGACTTTTTGCAGACTGTCGCGAGTACACATGCCCAGCAGCGTACCGTCCGCCTCGGCGAACAAATGGCTGTCGGACAACTGGACCAGCAGGACTGAATCTTTAACGGGGGCGTTTGGCAAAGCCATCTCCTTGGGAAGAGTCTGGCGATTATGGTGGGAAGCGATCAGGTCGGCAAATCCGGGAATGAGCGGCAGGTCTCAGTTACGAACGATTGGCCTGTAGGAGCTGCCGAAGGCTGCGATGGCGGTGTGTCAGATAGTGCTTTCGCAGCCTTCGGCAGCTCCTACAAGAAATGTATTTCTCTGAAAGACGAGATATAACGCTTACCGCACCGCTTCAAACTCATGCCCGCACGCCAGGCAATGGCTCAACCACTCCCCGAGAAACAGATTCAATTGGGCTTTTTCATCCGGCTGGTGCATTTCGGCGTTCGGATAAGGATAGATCCCCCGGAAGCGCCGGGCGTGTTCTGCACCGATCACTTCGGCCATGCGTGCGTCGTGGTAGACCTGCACTTCAAGGCTCGGCACCGGCAGCCACGGCAGGCTGTGTTCCTGCCGGACTTGCAAGGTGGTGGTGTACGGACAATCGAGCAGCACTTCAACCGCCAGCACGCCGAGCATTTGATCGCCCTGGGTCACTGCCACCCGCCTTGAGCGTTGGGCGTTGCGCATGTCCGGCAACAATCGCATCAAGCGCGCATAGTTGGCCTCGCAGGCAGCTTGCAGCCCGACGAGGTCAACCCGATAGCGCTCGCGCAATAGATTCACGACCATAACCCCCTGACTTCAGCACGATTCAACGCTAGCCATTGCAGCGCAATAATCGTCGAAGCATTGATAATTCGCCCGTCACGTACGGCTTGCAGTGCGTCATCGAACGACCAGACGGTGACGCGGATATCTTCACCCTCAGACTCCAGTCCGTGCAATCCCCCCGCACCCTCGCTCTCACAACGCCCTAAGTACAGATGAACGAACTCATCGCTGCCACCCGGTGACGGAAAGTATTTAGTGATGGGCCATAAGGCGCTGAAGACAATGCCAGCTTCCTCTTCTGCCTCGCGGTGGGCAACCTCTTCAGGCTCCTCCGCCTTATCGATCAAACCGGCGACCAGCTCGATCAGCCAGGGGTTGGCAGTCTTGTCCAGAGCACCGACGCGAAACTGCTCGATCAAGACCACTTCGTCACGCTTGGCGTCATACGGCAGGACACACACCGCGTCATGACGTACAAACAGCTCGCGACTGATTTCCTTGCCAAAGCCACCTGCAAACAGCTCGTGACGCAGGATCACTTTGTCCAGTCTATAGAAGCCCTGAAAGCAGTTTTCCCGTTTAGTGATTTCAAACGCTGTCGGGGTCGATCGGGTCGGGTCGGTCATGGGGTTCTCGCTTCGGGTAAATCGTGACGTGACGCCATCCTAACGCGCATCGCCAACCAGATGCAGCCCCCTCTTGAACATGCAGGGTAGACGGCTGATGGCGAAACGAACTCTAATCCGCCCAGCGGCGAACCGATGCCACCGTTTGCAGTCCAAGCAGCCTGAACTCGAACAACGTAACCGTCTTCATTGCCACCGCAAAGGATCAACATGTCGTTATTGAGGATCGCTTCACTGGCTTGCCTGGCCCTTATGCTGGGCGCATGTCAGAGCCTGTTCCAACCCAATTACCGTGCGCCACTGCAAGTGCAGCGCGACGCGTCCGAGCTGATCAAGCCGGGCTGTACCGCCGCTGATTGCCCGCTGGTGAATATCGACACCGTGCACTTCCCTGATGAGCCCAAGCTGGACGCCATCGTGCAGAAAACCCTGCTGCAACTGACTCGCACGGATTCCAGCGGGCCGCTGCCGGTTTCGATCAAGGCTTACCAGGAGCAATATCTGCGTGATTCCCAGGGTCGCAACGCCAGCTACCTGCAAGCCAAGGTACGCGAGCAACATGACGGTATCGTAGTCGTTGAGCTGTCCAGCTATCTGGACACAGGCGGCGCACATGGCGAACCCGGCCGAGCGTTCATCAACTACTCGCGCCAGCAAGAGAAAGTGCTGACTCTGGCCGACATGATCGTGCCGGGCAAGGAAGCCGAGTTCTGGCAAAAAGCCGAACTGGCGCATCAGGGCTGGCTGCTGTCGACCAAAATGAACGAAGACCCTGAGTTCATGAAAACCTGGCCGTTCAAGCGCACCCCGCACATCGCCCTGACCTATGGCGCGTTCATCCTCAAGTATCAGGTGGACACCATTGCGCCCTACTCCATGGGCCACATCGAGCTGAAGATCCCTTATCCACAGCTCAATGGCATCCTCAAACCGGAGCTGTTTCCCGGTCGCGGTTGAGTTTTTTACCTAGCAACTTTTTTACCCAGCAACAACTGCAACACGCCAGCGACGATGAGCGCTGGCAGTGTTGCGCCGATATCCGGATAAAGATTGGCCAGCACGTGATAGGTGCTGACTCCGCCTAGCCAGGCCAGCAAGGTCATCCAGCGAAACCCGACATTAGCCGCCTGGCTTCTGCGTCCGCGCAACACAAAGTGATCCACCAGCACCACGCCAAATAATGGCGCGAACACCGAGCCGATGAGCAGCAGGAAGTTCTGATACTGCGCCAGTGGCGCGAGGCAGGCGATCAGCGTGCAGATCACGCCTATGGCCAAGGCCAGATGCTCGACCTTCAGCCCTGTCAGCATCCCGCTGGACACTGCCGCCGAGTGAATATCGGCGAAAGCGTTTTCCGACTCGTCGAGCAGAATCAGTAACAACGGAATCCCCAGCCCCGCTCCTGCCAGCGCCAGCAACAACGCGTTGACTTCCCCGCTGGGCGCAAACGCCAGGGTGTAAGCAACGCCCAGGCTCATCAACCAGAAATTACCGATGAAGAAACCCAGCGCGGTGCCGCCGAAGACGTTTTTCGCGCGCTTGCCGAAGCGTGAGTAATCGGCAATGAGTGGCAGCCATGACAGCGGCATGGCGATAGCAATGTCAAAGCCCACGGCAAAGGGCAAAGACCCATCACCGGCCTGAGCCCAAAGTGCGGCCAGGTCCGCCTTGGCGAACAGGTTCCAGGTCAGCCACAGACACGCGGCCAGCAGCAGCCAGATGCCCCATTTGCGCAGGATCTGCCGAACAAACGTCAGCGGGCCACTGACGGCCAGCAATGTCGCCAGGCCACCAAAAAACAACGTCCACAGCAGCGGACTGGTCCACAGGTTTTCTTCACCAAAAGCGCGGGTGCCCAGCAGACTCGCGGCATCGCGCATGACGATGATTTCGAACGAACCCCAACCAATCAGTTGCAGCAGATTGAGCAGCGCGGGCAGAGATGCCCCTTTGCTGCCCAGACTGAGCTTAAGCGCGGCCATGGACGACAAACCGGTGTCGCTGCCGATCACGCCAACAGCGGCCAACAGCAATACGCCCACAAGCGTGCCGAGAAAAATGGCCAGCAGCGAACTCGACAGGCCCAGCCCCGGCGCCAATAGCGCGCCGGTTTGCAGGACCATCAGGCCGATGCCGAGGGAAAACCACAGAGAAAACAGATCACGCCCACCGAAGACGCGCTTAGCGGCGGGGACCGGAATATCAGGTGAGTAGGTGCTTGGGGTATTCACATTGTTATCTCGACATGTCTGATGGAACGCGGACATGTGGGAGCGGTGCTTGCCCGCGATAAGGGCGCCGCGATCTCCTAGAAAATCGCGTCCAGCCTTATCGCGGGCAAGCACCGCTCCCACAGGAACGCACTCCTGCGGGCGAATTAATCAAACTTTCTTGTACAGCTGGCTACCTTCCTGTTTGAACCGCTCGGCCTGTTCCGCCAGCCCTTGGGCGACGTCCAGGTCAACGGCTTCAATCTTCTGGTTGGCCGCATACTCACGGACTTCCTGGGTGATTTTCATCGAACAGAATTTCGGCCCGCACATGGAGCAGAAATGCGCGACCTTGGCGGAATCCTTGGGCAGGGTTTCGTCGTGATAAGACCGTGCGGTGTCCGGGTCCAGGCCGAGGTTGAACTGATCTTCCCAGCGAAATTCAAACCGCGCCTTGCTCAGTGCGTTATCGCGGATCTGCGCGCCCGGATGGCCCTTGGCAAGATCCGCCGCGTGCGCAGCGATCTTGTAGGTGATGATCCCGGTCTTCACATCATCCTTGTTCGGCAGGCCCAAATGCTCTTTGGGCGTGACGTAGCAGAGCATCGCGCAACCGAACCAGCCGATCATCGCTGCCCCGATACCGGAGGTGATGTGGTCGTAGCCCGGCGCAATGTCAGTGGTCAGCGGACCAAGGGTGTAGAACGGCGCTTCTTCACAGCACTCCAGTTGCTTGTCCATGTTCTCTTTGATCAACTGCATCGGCACGTGGCCAGGCCCTTCGATCATGGTCTGCACGTCGTGCTTCCAGGCGATCTTGGTCAGTTCACCCAGGGTTTCCAGCTCACCAAACTGCGCGGCGTCATTGGCATCGGCAATCGACCCCGGACGCAAGCCATCGCCCAGCGAGAAGCTGACGTCGTAGGCCTTCATGATTTCGCAGATGTCTTCGAAGTGGGTGTAGAGGAAGTTCTCTTTGTGATGCGCCAGGCACCACTTGGCCATGATCGAACCGCCACGGCTGACGATGCCGGTGACGCGTTTGGCCGTCAGTGGCACGTAGCGCAACAGCACACCGGCATGAATCGTGAAGTAATCGACGCCCTGCTCCGCCTGCTCGATCAGCGTGTCGCGAAACAGCTCCCAGGTCAGGTCTTCGGCGGCGCCGCCAACTTTTTCCAGTGCCTGGTAGATCGGCACCGTACCGATCGGCACCGGCGAGTTACGAATGATCCACTCACGGGTTTCGTGAATGTGTTTGCCGGTGGACAGGTCCATCACCGTGTCCGAGCCCCAGCGAATACCCCAGGTCAGTTTGGCGACTTCTTCTTCAATGGAAGAGCCCAGTGCGCTATTGCCGATGTTGCCGTTGATTTTCACCAGGAAGTTGCGGCCGATGATCATCGGCTCCAGCTCGGTATGGTTGATGTTGGCCGGGATGATCGCGCGACCACGGGCGATTTCTTCACGCACGAACTCGGCGGTGATTTCTTTGGGAATGTTCGCGCCAAAGCTGTGTCCGGCGTGTTGCTGAGTCAGCAAGCCAGCAGCGCGCGCTTCCTGCAGCTTCATGTTTTCGCGGATGGCGACGTATTCCATCTCCGCCGTGATGATGCCCTGACGCGCATAGTGCATCTGGCTCACGTTGGCCCCGGCCTTCGCTCGGCGAGGGTTGCGTACGTGGGCGAAACGCAGACGGGTCAGCTCGGCATCGGCCAGTCGCTGCTGGCCGAAGTTCGACGTCAGGCCGTCGAGACGCTCGGTGTCATTACGCGAGTCGATCCATGGCGAACGCACGTCAGCCAGGCCTTTGCGCACATCAATAATGACGTTGGGATCGGTGTAGGGACCCGACGTGTCATACACCGTCACCGGCGCATTGATTTCGCCGCCAAAGTCAGTTGGCGTCACGTCCAGGGTAATTTCGCGCATGGGCACGCGGATGTCCGGGCGAGAACCCTGAACATAGATTTTTTGCGAGCGGGTAAACGGCTGCACCGATCCAGAGTCGACTTGTGCGGACTCACTCAGGTTGGCGGCATTTTTTGGATTTGTATTCATCACGGGCTCTCCAGACATCATCCAGCGGCGGATTAATTGTCGGAGCGAACCTGAAGACGGAAAGACGCACCAAGGCTGGTGCTGAGTATCAAGCGGAGAGTGTTGATTCATTTCCAGCTTTCAGAAATGAACCATCGACCCCGGACGACACTCAAGAGGACTCGCCGGGAGACGAGAAATCTTGTTCCCTACGCAGGCGCTAACCTGATCAGGTTCAACGGGATCCGGTTTAACCGATCTCAGCCCCAAAGCAAGGCACCCCGACAAGAACGTGGCCAGTCTAGTCGCGACGAGCCCGGAACGCCAAGCACGTTTTCAAACGCTGGATAAATGGCCTGCCTGATTGTTGCCACGGTCCCCAGCCTCTACACTCGCAAGCCAGCTTCTTCGAATCGGACTGGCACCATCATCATGAACAGGGAACGCCCCATGCTGCACAAACTTTCATTGGCCATTGCCGTGTCATGTGCCTGCAGTTCGATTGCCTGGGCAGCCGATATGCCGCTGCCGACCAAGACCGGCCTGGTCAGTGTTTATCAGGAAGCTGTCGACAACAACGCCGATCTTGCAGCCGCTCGCGCCGATTATGCAGCTCGCAAGGAAGTTGTACCGCAGGCGCGCGCCGGCCTGCTGCCTAATCTGTCTGCCGGTGCCGACGTCAACAACACCCGCACCAGTATCGACCAGCCCAATGTTGTGGCCTCCCGCAGCGGTACGGTGTATCAGGCAACGCTGAGCCAACCGATTTTCCGTGCAGACCGCTGGTTCCAGCTGCAGGCTGCTGAAGCGGTCAATGAACAAGCTGCTCTAGAGCTGTCGGCCACCGAGCAGAACCTGATTCTGCAAAGCGCGCAAAGCTACTTCACCGTGCTGCGCGCCCAGGACAACCTGGCGTCGACCAAAGCTGAAGAAGCAGCCTTCAAGCGTCAGCTGGATCAAGCCAACGAGCGCTTCGACGTTGGCCTTTCCGACAAGACCGACGTGTTGCAGGCTCAGGCCAGTTACGACACTGCCCGGGCCAGCCGGATTGTTGCCAAACGTCAGGTGGATGATGCATTCCAGGCGTTGGTGACGCTGACCAATCGTGAATACAACTCCATTGAGGGCATCGTCCACACATTGCCGATTCTGGCGCCGATGCCCAACGATGCGAAAGCCTGGGTTGATACGGCCGCGCAGCAGAACCTCAATCTGCTGGCCAGCAATTACGCAGTCAGCGCAGCCGAAGAAACCTTGCGCCAGCGCAAGGCCGGGCACGCACCGACCCTTGATGCGGTGGCCCAATACAAGCGCGGCGATAACGATGCGCTGGGCTTCAGCAATCCGAATTACACGGGGCAGAGTTACCGTGGTGACGTGGAGCAGCGCAGCATTGGCGTGCAGTTGAATATCCCGATCTACAGCGGCGGCCTGACCAGTTCGCAAGTGCGAGAAGCGTATTCAAGGCTGAGCCAGAGCGAACAGCGCCGCGAAGGCTTGCGTCGCCAGGTGGTGGAAAACACTCGCAACCTGCACCGCGCGGTGAATACGGACGTCGAGCAGGTTCAGGCCCGCAAGCAGTCAATCATCTCCAACCAGAGCGCACTGGAAGCCACCGAGATCGGTTATCAGGTGGGCACTCGCAACATCGTCGATGTGCTGGATGCCCAGCGTCAGCTGTACGCCTCGGTGCGTGACTACAACAACACTCGCTATGACTACATCATCGACAATCTGCGCTTGAAACAGGCGGCAGGCACATTGAACCCTGGCGACCTGCAGGATTTGTCGCGCTACCTGAAAGCCGACTACAACCCGGACAAAGACTTCCTGCCACCGGATCTGGCAGCCGCCGCGAAGAAGAACTTCGAACGGCCGACGCGGTAGGAGCGAACTTGTTCGCGAGGCGATACGTCTGAGTCACCGCGTCGGGACCTCTCGCCAACAAGTTGCCTCCTACCTTAGAACGTTCGGTACTTCGCCCCGCCATCGCGGTAGGAGCGAACTTGTTCGCGAGGCGATACATCTGAATCACCGCGTCAGGCCCTCTCGCCAACGAGTTGCCTCCTACCTTAGAACGCGGCGTGCCTGAATCACCGCTTCGGTACTTCGCCCCCGCCATCGCGGTAGGAGCGAACTTGTTCGCGAGGCGATACGTCTGAGTCTCCGCGTCAGGCCCTCTCGCCAACAAGTTGCCCCTACCTTGGAAGGCGGCGTGCCTGAATCACCGCTTCGGTACTTCGCCCCGCCATCACGGTAGGAGCGAACTTGTTCGCGAGGCGATACGTCTGAGTCACCGCGTCGGGCCCTCTCGCCAACAAGTTGCCTCCTACCTTAGAACGTGGCGTGCCTGAATCACCGCTTCGGTACTTCGCCCCGCCACCGTGGTAGGAGCGAACTTGTTCGCGAGGCGATACATCTGAATCACCGCCTCAGGCCCTCTCGCCAACAAGTTGCCTCCTACCTTAGAACGTTCGGTACTTCGCCCCGCCATCGCGGTAGGAGCGAACTTGTTCGCGAGGCGATACATCTGAATCACCGCCTCAGGCCCTCTCGCCAACAAGTTGCCTCCTACCTTAGAACGCGGCGTGCCTGAATCACTACTTCGGTACTTCGGTACTTCGCCCCCGCCACCGTGGTAGGAGCGAACTTGTTCGCGAGACGGCACATCTGAATCACCGCGTCAGGTCCTCTCGCCAACAAGTTGCCTCCTACCTTAGAACGCGGCGTGCCTGAATCACTACTTCGGTACTTCGCCCCCGCCATCGCGGTAGGAGCGAACTTGTTCGCGAGACGATACGTCTGAGTCTCCGCGTCAGGCCCTCTCGCCAACAAGTTGCCTCCTACCTTAGAACGCGGCGTGCCTGAATCACCGCTTCGGTACTTCGCCCCGCCATCGCGGTAGAAGCGAACTTGTTCGCGAGGCGATACGTCTGAGTCACCGCGTCGCGCCCTCTCACCAACAAGTTGCCTCCTACCTTAGAACGTGGCGTGCCTGAATCACTACTTCGGTACTTCACACCCGCCATCGCGGTAGGAGCGAACTTGTTCGCGAGGCGATACATCTGAATTACCGCGTCAGGTCCTCTCGCCAACGAGTTGCCTCCTACCTTGGAAGGCGGCCAAGCCCATCCAGCAATCGCTGTAACGCGCCTTGATTGGCCTTCATCACTTGTAGACCCGCCTCGGACATCTCACGGGCTCGTTGTGGCTGGTCAAACAGGCTCTGCACGGCAGCCGAAAGACTCGCCGCATCACCGCATTCGATCAACGCGTTGGCATTGCGCAACATCGCGGCGATCTCGAGGAAATTGAACAGGTGCGGACCGCTCAATACCGGCTTGGCCAGTGCAGCAGGCTCCAGCAGGTTGTGGCCGCCGTTAGGCACCAGGCTGCCACCCACAAAAGCAATGTCGGCCAAGGCATAGAGAAACAGGAGCTCGCCCATGGTGTCGCCCACCAGCACCGAGGTCTGCGGTGTGACTGGCTGACCGGATGAACGACGCACCGTCGCAAAGCCCTGCTGCACGGCAAGATCATGAACGCTGTTGAAGCGCTCCGGATGGCGCGGCACCAAAATCAGCAATGCATCAGGATGGCTGCTCAGCAACTGCCGATGAGCCGCCAGAACAACTTCATCCTCTCCCGCATGGGTGCTGGCCGCGATCCAGACAGGGCGCTCAGTCGCCTGCCATTGTTCACGTAGCTGCGCGGCATGGATCAGCAGTTGCGGATCAATCGTCAGGTCGAACTTGATCGAGCCGGTGACGGCTACGCATTCAGAACGTGCACCCAAATCCCGGAAGCGCTGCGCCTCGGTCTCGGTCTGCACCGCGAACCAGCTCATTTCTTCCAGCATCGGCCGGGTCAGTCTGGCGAACCGCGCATAACCCCGCGCCGAGCGCTCGGATAAACGCGCATTGGCCAGGGCCACAGGGATGCCGCGCTTGGCACACTGATGAATATGGTTAGGCCACAGCTCGGTCTCCATGATCACGCCAAGCACTGGTCGCACATGATCGAGAAAACGGCCCGCCGCCCATGGCAAGTCATACGGCAGGTAGCAATGCTGAATGCGCGGCTCGTTGGCGAACATCGCCTTGATACGCTCCGAACCGGTGGGTGTCATGCAGGTGATTGTGATCGGCAGCTGTGGATAACCGGCGAGCAGCGCACGAATTATCGGCGCAGCAGCAATACTTTCCCCAACGGATACGGCATGCACCCAAATACCGCCCGGCTGCATGGCTGGCAAGCTCAGACCGAAACGTTCACCGATTCGCTGGCGATAAGCCGGTGCCTTGCGCGCTCGCAGCCACAGTCGAACGGCCACCAACGGCAGGCCGAGATGAAACAGCAAGGTATATAAGGTTCTATTCATGGGCGCGGAGTTTATCAGCCAATGGCCCGCAAATGCCGGGCAAAACTTTCTGACAGCCACTGCGCCGCCAGGCCTAAGGGTTCGTCGCGACGCCAGACCATTTCCACGACCAACGGTGGCGGCGTCCACTCACTGGTCAGTTCGATCATCTGATGTTGATAGGTCGGATACTGCACCACATGGCGAGGCAGCCAGGCCCAACCCAGGCCGCGCATCAACAGCTCTGCCATCACATAAAAGCTGTCAGCCCGCCAGACCTGTGGGCTCAACTGCTCACCACCGGGATAACCGCTTTGTTGCGGAGCGATCAATAACTGGCGATGCCGCGCCAGCTGTTGCCGAGTGACGCGCCCATCGCGCGCCAGTGGATGATCCACTGCGCAGACGGTAACCATTTCCACACCGCCCAACCCTCTGCGCTCCAACTCGGAGGGCATCTGCTCGTGATGAAACAGCAAACCCAGATCAGCCCGCCGCTCCAGCAACTTGCGTGCGACGTCCCCCTGAGCACCACTGGCCAACTGGACTTCAAGGGTCGGAAAGCGCTCGGACAATGCCTCCAGGCTATCGAGCACCGGCTGATAAGGCATGGCTTCATCATGCGCAACGCGTAATTGCGCCTCCTGGCCGCGCATTAACGCCAAGGCGCGTCCGTCGATACGCTCGCATTGGCGCAACAACTCACGCGCCTCTTCAAGCAATGCCACACCGGCCTCGGTCAAACGCGGTTGACGACCGCTGCTGCGCTCGAAAAGGCTTACACCCAGATCAGACTCCAGCATGGCAATCGCACTGCTGACAGCTGACTGAGCCCTGCGCATATCCCTCGCTACCGCAGAAAACGAACGCTGCTCAGCCACGCTGACGAACAAACGCATTTGCTCAAGATTCCACTGCATAGCCTGACAACCTATCTTCAAAACAGATAGGTAATGACTTTACCCCATCTCACTGCTGACTAAAAATACGCGGCATATAAAGAGGAGTTACCGTTATGCCTGCTTACTACTTGCTGGCCATCGCCATCTGCGCCGAAGTCATTGGCACCATTTCCATGAAAGCCGTTAAAGGCTTGAGTACGCCAATCCCTTTATTGCTGGTGATCTGCGGCTACGCCATTGCCTTCTGGATGCTGATTCTGGTGGTCCGCACGATTCCGGTGGGCGTCGCCTACGCAGTCTGGGCGGGTATGGGAATCGTCATGGTCAGTGTCGCTGCGTTCTTCATCTACGGGCAAAAACTCGACATTCCCGCCATGCTCGGCATGGGTCTGATTGTTTTAGGCGTCGTCGTGATTCAGTTGTTTTCGAAAACCGCCGGGCATTGAAAACGCGTTCCTCTATAATGGCCGCATTCTTTCGGCCACAGAGGTGCTCATGCCTTCCGTTATTTCCACTGACGTCCTGATCGTCGGTGCCGGCGTTGCTGGCCTCTGGCTCAATGCCCGACTGCGCGGCCAGGGGTACTCGACTGTCCTGGTCGAAAACGCCAGCATCGGCGGTGGGCAAAGTCTCAAATCCCAAGGGATTATCCACGGCGGTGCCAAATACGCTCTGCATGGCGCTTTGTCGGGTGCATCGGAAGCCATCGCCGACATGCCGCGTCGCTGGCGTGAAGCGCTGGCGGGCACCGGCGAGCTTGATCTGAGCGGCGTACGCGTGCTCTCCCAGGCCCATTATCTCTGGTCGCCCGGCACACTGGCGGGCAATCTCACCAGCTTCTTTGCCAGCAAGGCCGTGCGCGGTCGTGTCGATCAAGTCAAAGGGGCTGATCTGCCGCCCGCCCTGCAAAACCCGAAATTCAAGGGCAAGGTCTATCGCCTGGCAGAACTGGTCATTGATGTGCCAAGCCTGATCCAGCGTCTGGCTGAACTGGCCGATGGCAGCTTGCTGGCCGGTCAGGATCTGGAACCGTTGCTGGAGGGCAACGAGCTGGTGGGCATGCGCGTCGACGGGCGGGATATTGTTGCTCAGCGCGTGGTGCTATGTGCCGGTGCAGGTAACGCTGATCTGCTGAATAAGCTTGGCGTGGCGCAACCCGCCATGCAGCGTCGCCCCTTGCACATGGTGTTCGCCAAAGGCTCAAGTCTGAAGCCGCTATACGCCCACTGTCTGGGCGGCGGCCCCAAGCCGCGATTGACCGTAACAACTCATCCAGCCGCCAACGGCCAATGGGTCTGGTACGTGGGTGGAGATGTAGCCGAGGCCGATGGCGTGGCCCGTGATCCTGCTCAGCAAATAGCTGCCGTTAAAAAAGAACTGGGCACTTTGTTGCCATGGATTGATCTCACTGAAGTCAAGTGGGCAACGTTGCGGGTCGATCGCGCAGAACCGGCGCAATCCGGGCTGGTGCGTCCTGACAACGCCTTTCTCAGTGTGCAGAATCGCCTGATGGTGGGCTGGCCAACGAAACTGGCCTTGGCCCCGGACTTTTCTGATCGAGTGCTGGCCGCACTGTCCCTCGACGAGATCCACCCGACGCCGCAGCCATCGCTGAGCGATCTGCCCAAACCACCGCTGGCCGTACCTATCTGGGATCAACTGCTGCCATGAGCGTAAAGACCCTTCACGAACTGCATCGCCCGCTGGGCAGCACCGGCCTCAGCGTATCGCCGCTGGGTCTTGGCACGGTCAAGCTGGGCCGTGACCAAGGCGTCAAATACCCCAACGGCTTTACCATCCCGGACGACCAGCAAGCGCAAATGCTGCTCAAGATGGCCCGTGACATGGGCATCAACCTGATCGACACCGCCCCCGCCTACGGCACCAGCGAAGAACGTCTGGGGCCGTTGTTGCGTGGTCAGAGACAGGACTGGGTGATTGTCAGCAAGGTCGGTGAGGAGTTCGAAAGCGGTGAATCGCGTCATGACTTCAGCGCAGAGCACACTCGGACGTCAATAGAGCGCAGCCTGAAACGTCTGGAAACCGATTTTATCGATCTGGTGCTCGTGCACTCCGACGGCAACGACCTGGCGATCCTCAACGAAACTGAGGTCTATCAAACCCTGGCTGACCTCAAGCAGGAAGGCAAGATTCGCGGCTTCGGCTTTTCCGGCAAAACCGTTGAAGGCGGCCTGCTGGCATTGCGCGACGGCGATTGCGCCATGGTCACTTACAACCTCTCCGAGCAGGGCGAAAAGCCAGTGCTCGACTACGCTGCTGCCCACGGCAAAGGCATTCTGGTCAAAAAAGCGCTCGCGAGTGGTCATGTCTGCCTGAGACCTGGCGTTGATGCAGTGCAAGCCAGTTTCGAATTGCTGTTTGCCCATCCGGGTGTTGCCAGTGCTATTGTCGGGACCATCAACCCGATGCATCTGGTCCATAACGTAGCGACAGCCGCTGCCGTGATTCGCCGTCCAGCCTGATGTAGGCGGCCGACCCCAACGCAAGAAGGAGCCGATATGCCGCGAACTTTGATTCGGAAGAATCCAAGCAACTTCAAAACCCTGCCGTTATTCGTCGAGGCCACGCCCGAAGGCCTGAATTACCAAAGCATCGGGATGCCACTCAATTTCACCCAGACCTTGCAGCGGCGCCGCAAAATAGAAGTGGCCGACACCGAGCGGTTCTCTACGGAGCTGGCCAATCTCGGGGTTTCGGTGCGCCTGACATTGAACTGGCAAAACCGCGATTACTGGGTGCTGGTTCGCCAACGACGCCAGGATCGTGGCGATGTGGTGTTGAAGCTGATCTCGGGTTACGTCCCGGCTCATGAGCTGAATCTGCCGCTGCATACCGCCATTCAGGAGGTCGCTGAAGAGTGCCTGATTGAAACCCCTCAAGGCTGGCTGAGCGGGCGTTTCAACGACATCTGGCTACCTGCACCTTATGCAGCGGCGCTGCATTACCGCGAAGCCATGCCGTTTCGTCTCAGCCCGCTATCCGGTGCCGCACGGCCAGTGCGCTGCGGGAGCATGACGCTGATCGAGCGGCCTCGGGCTTACGTGCACCTGCCCACCGCATCGCTGCAACTCATTTATGACATGCGCCTGGAAGTCCCCAAGGAAGCCCGGCCACTGAGCCTGTTCCATGTGGACGAGTGCCTGGAAAAAGACCAACTGGTCGCCCGCCTCAATCGCAGCAAGCCTGATCTGTATCTGATGCCGCTGGAGAATGGCGTGCCGCTGCCGGAGCTTTACACGTTGAAGCGCGACAAGCTGACGCCAGCCGGAACCCGCGGCCTTTATCTGGCTGAAAGTTTTGCTGCGCAGGAAGGCTGGGTGGTACGTGACGAGCGGATTCGCTGGAAGGACTGGCTACGCCAGCAAGGAATGACGCCACCTCCGAAGAAGACCGGACTCAAGCGCCTGACGGGCAAAGCCCGCCAGTTGTTGAAGCTGGTGACGTTTAAAAGCTGAAAGTAACGCAGGGCCTTGTAGGAGCGCGCTTGCCCGCGATTGGGTCTGTCAGTCGATGGATCTATCGCCTGTGCTGACGCGATCGCGAGCAAGCTCGCTCCTACAGGGGTCGGGTTTGCGGCATGACAGGGCGGAGCCCATGGACACGGCCGTGTTTGCTTCCCGACAGCGTGGCGCCTGGGACACCACCGCTCCTACAAGAAAGGGTTCAAATCCAGAGTCACTGCCCGCGGATTTTCTCGACAATCGCAGTGGTCGAGCTGTTCTCAACCAGTCCCAGAACCCGAACCTCACCGCCATAAGCCTGGACGATATCAGCGCCGACGACCTGGTCGATGCCGTAATCGCCGCCTTTGACCAGCACATCAGGCTTGACGTGAGCGAGCAGGTTTTCCGGAGTACCTTCAGGGAAGCTGATCACCCAGTCCACTGCGCCAAGTCCGGCAAGCACTGCCATCCGTCGGTCAACACTGTTGATCGGACGACCCGGCCCCTTGAGACGACTGACCGACGCGTCATCGTTGACCGCCACAATCAGGCGATCACCTTGAGCGCGGGCTTGTTCCAGATACGTCACATGACCGGCATGCAGGATATCGAAACACCCGTTGGTGAAAACGATCGTCTCGTTGTGCGCCCTTGCGTCGTCGATGGCCAACAGCAGTTGCTCAAGGCCCAACACGCCGCGCTCGGAGCCCTCTTCACGCTGAATGGCACGGCGCAGCTCAGGCGCACTGATGGCCGCGGTCCCCAGCTTGCCCACCACAATGCCCGCAGCCAGATTCGCCAGCGCGACGGCGTGAGGCAGATCTTCACCCGCAGCAATCGCGGCTGCCAGCGTTGAAATAACCGTATCGCCAGCACCGGTCACGTCAAACACTTCACGGGCACGGGCCGGTAAATGCAGGGCAGGATGATCGGGACGCAATAAAGTCATGCCGTGTTCGCCACGGGTGACCAGCAGCGCGCCCAGGTCCAGCTCGCTCATCAACTGCGCGCCTTTTGCGACCAGCTCGGCCTCATCCAGACAGTGGCCGACAATGGCTTCAAACTCGCTGAGATTCGGCGTAATCAGACTGGCTCCGCGATAAATCGCGAAGTCCTTGCCCTTGGGATCAGCCAGCACAGGAATATTACGGTCACGGGCCACCTTGATCAGCGCCTGATGATTCTTCAGCGCGCCTTTGCCGTAATCGGACAGGACCAGCACCTTGATGCCGTCGAGCAGCCCTTCGACTTCAACACTCAACGCCTCGGCATCGGTGGCAAACGGCTCTTCGAAGTCGATCCGCAGCAGTTGCTGATGACGACTCATGACCCGTAGTTTGACGATGGTCGGCTGATGGGCAATGCGCTGGAAACGTGCGAGAACACCCGCGGCCTTCAAGCTGTTGGAAAGGCTTTCAGCAGCTTCGTCTTCACCGGTCACGCCGACCAACGACGCCGGAGCCCCAAGGGCGGCAATGTTCAACGCGACGTTCGCGGCACCGCCTGGACGGTCCTCGATTTGCTCAACCTTGACCACAGGCACGGGCGCCTCTGGCGAAATCCTCGAGGTACCGCCATGCCAATAGCGGTCGAGCATGACATCGCCCACTACAAGGACTGGTGCCTGATCAAACCTTGGCATGGATAACTTCATGGGGACTCCGAAGACAAAAAAACGATGCGGATCATAACATAGCCGATTTGGCGCGACGCCAGCGCGCCGGTTATACCTTGTTTGCAGAGGAAAGAGGCTCCACGTCCAGGACCCAGAACAACTCATGGCGCCGCACTGCCTTGCGGAAAAACTCATTTTCCCCGGTGTTCGGCCAACACCGACCTGCAAGTAGCTGCTGGATCCATCGACGCACACGCTTCTTGGGCGACAGCGGATCCTGAAGATCGTGCTGCATAGCCAAGGCCATAGCTTTGTCGAGGCGCTGACTGTCATCCAGAAGAATGCTGCACGCTCGCAACGGTTTCATCCGCGCGATGGCCGGCGGTAAAGCGACGCCATAACCAGCGGGGCCCATGGGCCAGCGATCATTGTCGTGCAGGTGATTGGCGTAGAGAAGCAAAGTACTGGGGCGCCATGTGCTCACCTCAATAGCTTGCAGCAGCGCCTGTGTCGCGGCGACATGGTCACGATGAGGATCTAGCTGAAGATGTGGCGTGACAACGACACTGGGCTCGAAGCACTCGAGCACACGCACAATATCCGCCACCAGATTGTTCCAGGTCGGGAGCCCGTCAGCTTCAGACGGCAGTGACAATGTGCTCGCCTGTCGCCATGTACGAATGTCACTCTCTCCCGATTCGCGGGACCCAAACGGTACCGATGGCTGCTCCTGCATCTCGGCCAGCCTAAGGCAGTAGTAGCCTAACTGGACGCACCGACTTTGCGTGACACCACCCCATAAGGGAACCGCGAGACTATCCCAGGTACGCAGGCGCCCTTTCAATACCGCGGCCTGGGAGGCATCAAGGCCGAAACGACGATAGCTATCCGCCTCGATTTCACCTTGGGTCAGGGTGAGGATTGCCGCCTCAGGAGCTCGGCTATACAGCCCGAATGCTGCAAGCTCTGCATCGTCGGCATGCGGTGCCAGTACCAACAAAGACTGCTTACTGTAGTCCGGGTTACTCATGGCATAAAGGGTCAACGATCCAACGGCTCGGCAGCGATGCAGTGCCATGTAAAGCCCTTCACTAGCTAGAACTCCAGCCTGGCCGGAAAGATTCAAGTAGCGCTTTCCCGCTGTGCCGCGCTCGAAGTCCTGACGATCATTGCCGACCTGTACATAAGGATCGAGCCAGCGTCCCAACCAAGTGGATTTAAGGTGAAGTTCCAGCAATACAGTATCGGTGGGTCCCAGCGGACCAGCCGTCGCCAGCTGCAGTTTCCCCTGCTGGATCTCAACATCAAGCCTGCGCACGTCGGAGGGAAACTCGTAAAGATAGTCGCTGGCCGGATCATAAAACAAATGATCCGAAAACCAGGCTTCATGCGCCAGCCAGCCCGCCAGCACAAGTAACGGCAGCAACCACCATGCGACGAAAACAGCCAGCAGTACCAGCGCTGCGACAGCGACAAGCGTTAGATAACGCTTGCGCCGCCTATGGCGCTTCAGCAACTCGTCCTTACGACCGACCATGCCCGCTCCTGCTTTTTAAACCTGATAGACCGGGTGAGTGTTACACCAGCGGCTTTTGTATTCGCGGTCAGCCCGACCAAACGAGTAACGCAGTGGCTTACCTAATGATTCAGCATATTCCCACTCAGACTGCGTGTTCACATAACTCAATACGCTGCCAGGGCTGAGCTCATTGGCTTGTGGATCAACCCCACCGTTCACGTACTCCAGACTGATCCATTCAGGTGCTTCAACACGGTACAGAATCTGGATAGCGACCGGACGATCCGCCAGGTACACCACTGAACCCGTCATGAATTCACGCAGCAGTGTAAACACCTCGACCAGATGCTCTTTGCCCGGCACGTCGAAGTTCCAGCGCTTGTGAAACAGGTCGGTATAAATAGCCGCCTGCTCCTCGGCGCTCAATTCGCTGATGGCCCGGATCTGCCCACCGGCCTCTTCCAAAAGGCGCTGTTCGCGGCGTTGGTTATAGCGGAATTTCTTGCTGTACTCCTCAGGTCGACGAGCCAGTGCCAAGCCTTCGGACTGGACGCGAAGGCCTGGGACCTTATCGACGTTGAGCTGGGAAACGTAACGCATGCGGTGTCGAACTTGCACCGTGCAATCGTCGGCTAAGGGCAGGATGATCTCGGCGTTACCGAGATCGAACATGCCACGCAGACCTTGGCGCTTGATGACATCCCGTGACAACGCGATATGGCGACCCCAAGTGGGAAGACCGGCAATTAGCTCGCCATCGCGCCGCACACCAAGGTAGCGCACAGGAATACCGACTAGCGTCGACAACCGCTCCACCACCTGCGGATGAGTTGCAACGCTGCCACCATAACGCGCCCAGACAGCGGCATATTCATCAACACTAATCGGAGTCCAGCCACGCTCACGCCAGTTGCGAAGATAACCGAGAATCAAACGGCGCCTCCTGTGACACCAACGTTTTCTTCCTTGAAATCTTTTTCGTGTAGCCGGGCGTAGTAGCCATTGAGTGCCAACAGTTGCTGATGATTGCCGCGCTCGACAATCCGCCCCTTGTCCATGACCAGAATCAGGTCTGCTTTCTCGATGGTCGACAAGCGGTGAGCAATCACCAACGTCGTGCGACCTTTGACGACTTCATCCAGAGCAGCTTGAATATGGCGCTCGGACTCAGTATCCAGCGCAGAAGTTGCCTCATCGAGGACCAACAACGGTGCATTCTTGAGCAGCGCCCGGGCAATCGCCAGTCGCTGACGTTGCCCACCGGAAAGCAACACGCCATTTTCGCCGATCATGGTGTCGTAGCCCTGGGGCATCTGCACGATGAATTCATCTGCATAAGCGGCCTGCGCAGCGCGCTTCACATCTTCATGCGGCGCACCGGCAAGGTCACCATAGGCAATGTTGTTAGTGACCGTATCGTTGAACAGGGTCACCTGCTGGTTGACCAGCGCAATGTGTCGACGCAGGTTGGTCAGTTTGTATTCTTCGACATCAAGGCCATCGAGCAGAATCTGCCCGCTGCCGTGGTGGTAGAAACGCGGGATCAGATTAGCCAGAGTCGACTTGCCACTTCCCGAACGTCCGACCAGAGCGACCATCTGCCCCTCTTCTGCGGTGAACGAAACATCGTTGAGCACCAGCCGGTCGGTGTCGGGGTATTGGAAGCTCAGGTTGCGAACTTCCAGGCGGCCGCTCACACGCCCCACTTCCTGAGTACCCGTATCAACTTCCGGTAACTCATCGAGCTGCTCAAAAATGCTTTCGGCGCCCGCCAGGCCTTTTTGAATGGTTGCGCTGACTTCAGACAATTGCCGAATCGGCTTGGGAAGAAGACCCGCTGCAGTAATGTAAGCAATCAACTCACCCGCAGAGGCATCACCACGCATATAAAGAACCAGATACATCAGCACCGCCATGCCGATGTAGATCACCAATTGCAAAACCGGCGTGTAGATGGACTGCGTGCGTGTCATACCCATGCTTCGGTTCATGTTGTCTTCACTGGCTTTGTGAAACCTCTCAGTTTCATACGTCTCACCACCGAAACTGCGAACCACGCGATAGCCCTGAATGGTCTCGGACGCCACGTGAGTGACGTCTCCCATTGCCACCTGAATCTTCTTGCTCTGCTTACGAAATTTCTTGCTCGCACTGCTCACCAGAATAGCGATGAAGGGCAGGATCGCAACCAATACCAACGTCATCTTCCAGTTGCTGTAAAGCAAATAGCCGAATAGAAATACAACCGTAAGACCTTCACGGATGACCACCTTGATCGCATCCGTTGCAGCACCGGTGACCATTGTCACGTTATAGGTAATGCGTGAGATCAAATGGCCAGAATTGTTGTTGTCAAAGTAGCGATTAGGCAACGTCAACAGGTTGTCGAACAATGCGCAACGCAGATCGTGGACTACGCCACGGGCGACCTTGGCCAGATAGTAGTTGCCCAAAAATGAGCCGATGCCTTGGTAAACCGCGATAAGCACGATCAAAAGAGGCACACCAAGCACCAACGAAACGCCTAGAAACTTAGTGTCGTCAGGCTTTTGCAACGCGTCGAGAAAATGCTTGAGCATATCTGCAAGCATCGGCTGACTGGAGGCAAAAAGCACAAACCCAACGATACTGATAGCGAAAGCGCCCCAATACGGGAGCACATATTTCAGCAATCGAAGGTATATCTTCATGCTCGATTGCTGGTCGGGATTAGCCATTCGGCGCGCCTCGTGCTTATGAAAAAAATACAGGGACGTGATTGTATCAGTGAACCCATTACAAGATGGGTCGAGCTGGCTTTGCAGGCTCAAGGGCCTCAACTGATGTCGAACGGTATGCCAGCACGATGCTCAGACACACTGGCACCCAGGTGATCAACCAGTCCGCATTAGGCTTGAGCCAAAGACCGATGCCATCGGTCATAAGCGACACACTGGAAAAAACCCAAAGTGCCAACAACGCCTGCCCAAGTGGCTCCACTCGTGAGATCCAGCCGCGCCATCCCACCGTCAGCCAAAGTGAGCTAAATATCAGCAGGCCAGGTAGACCAAGCCGTACTCCGGTGTCCAGAAAAAGATTGTGCGGATGCTTGAAACTGCCAGCCACTGGAACAGTGATCAAATACTCGTGAAAACCCAGCCCCGTAGCCCAATGCTGCTCTATGAGCTGAATCCCTCCTGTCCACAGGGCTGGGCGAAAGGAAACGCCTCGTTGCAGTAAGAGCTCTACGTCGAACGCGGCAACCCCTACAACACTGATCACCATTAGAGCGATAACGCCAACGCCGAGCCTTGAAGGACGAGCGATAACCATCACGATCATCGCAGCCACCAACGCGATCCATACCCCACGGGTCTGACTAAGGCACAGAAACATCAAATAACCTGCTGCTGGAATCAGCAATAACGAAAGCGTTGTCCAGCTAAAACGCCTCGTTTGCAACATAAAGATACCGAGAATTGCCAAAGCCCCCACGGCGTGCGCAGCCATGATGACCGTATCCCATAGACCCAGCGCTATAATCCGCCCTCCCGAAGCTTGGGGCGCGCTGTAAAAACAGATCACGGAGACTGCTGCAAAAATCCCCCCTATTACAGATGAGCAAAGCAACAGCGATTCGAGTCGCCATTTTGCGTATTGCGCCGCCAACAAAACCCCAAGAAGCGTCAAGGTCACATAAAGCACAATCTTGCCTTTACCTGGCTCGTCACTGCCCTCGACGATTAACACGAAAAGTGTCCAGATCGAAAAAACTACGAAAAAAAAGACTTCCGGCAATTTGACTAGCGGTCGAACAGATTGCCGGAACACGGCCAGCAAAGCCGGAAGCCATAGTGAAAAAATAATAAGTTGGTGATAAAGCTTGTTCTCAGGCAACACCCAAGGGGCACACAACAAGATGAAAAAACCAATCGACGCCCAGCCTGCCAGGGATGCTTTCCCAACCAGTCTCTTCATCCTGCCTAGCACCCAGCTTCACCTTTTATGCGACGGGCAACCTGCTGCAAGTGAGCTTTATCGGCGTTTTTCCAACTACCTTTGATGCAATAGTGCTCCGACAAATAGTGGAGAAAATTGCGCCGCAGACGCTCACTCAGTGGCCAGTCCGGGAATGCTCGAACCCACGCTACAGCTTGGCTGGCATTATCAGCGTGCACCACCAACCCTTCGATGTTGAAAAATGCCTGACCGAGCGTCATCACCGGCTTGCCCAGAAGCAAGCTTTCCAGGCCGACAGTCGAATTCACGGTTATCACAAATTGACTGGATTCAATTAACTGTTGTGTGGCATTTCCATTGGCAAACAAAAGGCGATCAGACGTTCGCTCATGCAACCGTGGGTAATTTTCGCGGCTGGACGGATGCTCTTTAAAAACCACCGTCATCCCGGTTTCTTCCGCAATATGCTCCCCCAGAGCGAACATCTCCGACATGTTGTTGATCCAGGGGGAAAACAATCGGACCTGAGAGTCTCGATCATCTTGAAAAGGAATAAATATAAATTGCTCCGGCAGCTCGACAGGGGGCAAGCCACCGATGCGCGGCTTTCGCGGAATCAATACAGAGGCAGGCTGAAAATCAGCCAAGGCATGGGGGTAGTTGAGATAAAAGTCGGCATTGCGGGGAACCGAATTAAGGTAGTTCACCCCTTTGGCATCTACCGTTGTTGTGTCGGGCAACAAACCATTTTCGACGAAGAACGTCTTGCATCCTGCAGGCACCAGCGCCATCAACAATTTGCAGTACCGATGAGAACCATTCCACACCACAAGCGCATCAGGGCTCTCTCGTTCAAGCAGCGCCTGGGCACGCAACGCCATCCAGCCCAGCTCCAGCCTCAATAGTAGACGGTATAAAGTGCCATCGCTCTTGTTCTTGATCCGCCGCTCCTCACACTTCTCCTCAATCAGGCCTCGCCAGTCAATTTGTGAAAACACTTGGGAGAGGCGTAAGGTGCGCGGCCAAGGCATTTGCTGCGCAGTAACAACTTTGCCTTGTAATTCTGTTTCATCAAGCAATCGTTTGAAGTAAAGGCCTTGATGTCTGGCCATAGAAATGAACAGGGTTTCCATCTGAAAAAGTCCGAAAAGAGGTGCCTGTCTGCCATCCCGCTTGCAGCCAACTGCGGTCATAGCGCCAGCCTTGCAGTTGAATCAAGCGTAAAGCAAAAAATTCATACGCATGAAATGGGGGCAAGATAAGTTGTATCTTTACGAATCGGGCGACAGGAGGAGCCCGTCGTAACACGACTAAATGCAACTGAAAATTAGCGCGATTGTAGCACAGCGATTTTTTGCCGCGGTCTCAGTACGGTAACATGCGCCACCGCACACCCCATCAGGCCAGCCATGGAGCCTTGATGCAAAACCTTGAGCACATCGTTTATATCAAAATGCGCGAAGGCGCCGCTGTTCTTGAAGCAGACCGTGAAGGTGACAAAGTCCTTCGCCTGGCGGATGGAACAATGCTGAAACTGTTCCGCCGGAAACGCCTGCTGACCTCCGCATTGTGGTTTCCCTACGCCCAACGTTTTGCGGACAATTGCGAAGCACTGCGAGCCAGGAAAATCCAGTGCCCGACTGTCCGCAAAGTTTATCGCATCCCTAGCATCAAGCGTGATGCAGTGCATTACGACCCTTTACCAGGCAATACATTACGCCAACTGATCATTGAGAATCCCGACGGGCTCCGTGCAAAGCTGGGCGAATTCGTCGCAAACCTGCACAACCAGGGTATCTATTTCCGTTCAGCCCACATGGGCAACATCGTACTGACGCCGGATAACACGCTGGGGCTCATTGATATCGCCGATTTGCGCGCCCAGCGCAAGCCATTAAGCAAAGGCCTGCGCCTGCGAAACTTCAAGCATATGCTGCGTTATAAGGGTGACCGCGAGTGGCTACTCAAGGATCAAGAGTTTCCTCACCATTATTTTCGCAGCCAGCAAGTGTGCACCGAAGAAGACTTGGCCCTGATACTTCAACGCTGATATTCACGTCATCGCAGGCAAGCAAGGTCCGCTGTCACCCAATAGCGGGGAGTGAAACCGTTGCAAAACCGAGCGCTGGATCCCTGCCGTTTATTAGGTCATCAATCAGCTGAACGGTCTTTGTCAAACCCTGAGAACCGTACACCAAGTGGTAATCAGCAAATTTCCGGGCTTGAACCACATGCACCTGATAGTCATCTTCGACAGCCCGCAACTGACGTGAAAACGTGTCAATGTCTCGGACTTGCGCACCGAAGAACAACGAGTGGGAAAAGATATCCGCATCCTTCCCGGCATTGACATGGATCACGGGGCGCCCTGCTAGACCGGCCTCTATACCGGCATTAGACATGATATTGACAACTACGCTAGCGGACGCCAGCGCATCTGCCAGTGAGCACTGCGAGTCAAGCAATTCAACGTTGAACTGACGCGCAGCAGCATCGCTCCAAAATTGCGCGCGGCTTCGCGGATGGCGCTTGAACAACAGGCGGTACTCCGGATGGAGCTCAGCCCACTCGCGAAGCAGTTCGTAAGTACGCACATAGCCAGCTTCTTTCTCCCGATCCGGACCAACCCCCAAGACCAGCAGGGTTTTGACAGCCGGGTCCGCCTCCGGCAAATCATAAGTCTGGTCGGCCAGGTAGGAGCCAAGCAGCACCACGGTTGAGTCACCGAATCGCAAACCACGCTGCTGTAACGCGACCAGTGAACTATTACCAAAAACGCCGTAATAATCGTAGTCATTCATCCCCAGCCGACGTGAGGACTCAAGCGTAGCAGCATGAGCCAAATGCAACAGGCGAGCCCCGCGTGCTGCTAGCGCGAGGCGCAGGAAAGGCGCATGGAAGCTTCCGTTTCTCTCGTTGATCAACAATTGCGGCGTGTATTTCGCAACAAGCCATTGGGCGTGAGCGGCATAAGCCAGATAGCGTAGCGGAACAGGCTGGGGCGGACGTAGCAACTGCCGTCGCGCGCAGGCCTCAGGAGGAGATAGCAAGGCGGCTTCATTCAAATTGAGACCCCTCACCCGCACAGCGCCAATCAGAATATTCTTTCGCTGCAATGCCATCGACTTCGGCGCGGAATGCAGCAGTAGCACTTCGCACGGCTCGGCATCCACCGAGGCCCTCAGACATGCGCTGGCACGGATTCCCTGTACCACGTCCACGAGCACATCACGGGCTATACGCAAAAAGCTTCCGAAACGCCCATGGCGCTCGCGCATCAATTTCCAGCGATACCGATCGAGCTCCCGGGCTCTCCGTGCCCAACTGCCCTCTGCCTGGACCACGTCCATGGCAGACGGCGATGGAGTAAACGGCCCCCCGCTCACTTGAGCAACAATCGAATGGCTTTGCGGGTATAGGACCAACGTGTCAGCGAACGCCAGTCAGCACGTATGGCTTTGGCATAGAAAACCTTGGCGTTTTCGTAGTCTCCTGCGCTGTAGCAATCACGAAACAGTGACAAGCAACGCTGTGCAAAAAAAGCCTGGCGCAAGCTCTGCAACGGCGCAGGCATACGCTGCGGAGAAAATGCCTCGTCGACTACTTTCAAGCCTGAGGCAAGGCTTTGCTTCAGATCATGTCGCATGCTGTCGGCATGCTTGTGAATGATCGCCAAGGGCTTATCTATGACGCTGCAAGTAAACCGTGCGAGTACCTGAGCGAACACCGGGATGTCTTCGGCATTGCGCAGGTTCTCAGGGTACAGTCCAGGCTCAAACACATCACGATGCATCACGCAGGCACCGTTGGAGAGCGATATCGTCTTGTCCAGCAAATAACCGCGCACGCGCTGCTCAGCAGGAGCGGGCAGCGGCTTGGGGACATGCACCGAACGACGACCATCATCGAACGCCGACCAGTGGCCACCAATAATCAAACGGCTTTCAGGATGCTCTGCGATGTGCTCAAGCACTGTATTCAGGGCATCTGGAGCCATCTCATCATCGGCATCAAGGAAGATTAGGTATTGACCCCGCGCCTCCTCAATACCTCGATTGCGAACGGACGACAACCCGCCGTTGGGCTTGCGCAACATCCTGAAGCGCCCGGGGTTTTCGGCGAGTAACTGCTCAAGCACCTGAGGCGTGGTATCGGTCGAACCATCGTCAATCACCAACAACTCGGCGGTATTTTCATCGAGCTGAGCCAGCACTGAATTGACTGCACGCGGCAGCGTCTTGGCGTAGTTATAGGCCGGGATAACGACGCTGACCAACGGCTCAGGCATTTTCGTATGTCTCCACGCCGTCTTTGACCACCAGAATGTCTTCCATGATCAGGTATTCAAGATCCGAGCCGAAGAACATGTTCAAGGCATCGGTAGGCGAGCAGATCATCGGTTCGCCGCGACGGTTCAGCGAGGTGTTCAGCGACACGCCGTTACCGGTGAGGTTTTCCAGCGCCTTCATCATGTCGTAGTAACGCGGGTTGTATTCGCGCTTCAGGACCTGGGCACGTGAAGTACCGTCTTCGTGGACAACTTCCGGCACGCGGGTCTTCCACTCTTCAGCCACTTCAAAAGTGAAGGTCATGAACGGCGCAGGGTGATCGATCTTGATCATCTGCGGCGCTACGGTGTCGAGCATCGACGGGCAGAAAGGCCTCCAGCGTTCGCGGAACTTGATCTGATGGTTGATGCGGTCAGCCACACCAGCAACGCTCGGGCAGCCGATGATCGAACGCCCACCCAATGCACGCGGACCAAACTCCATACGGCCCTGGAACCAGGCCACAGGATTACCTGCAACCATGATTTGCGCGATGCGCTCCGGGGTATTTTCAATCTGACGCCAGACTGGCTTGCTCGGATGGCGAGCGCAGGCAGCAATCACATCTTCGTTGCTGTAAGACGGGCCGAGGTAAACGTGTTCCATCTTCTCGACCGGCACCCCGCGGGCATGGGAAACATAAGCCGCCGCCCCCACCGCAGTACCCGCGTCACCGGAAGCGGGCTGCACGAACAGCTCTTTGACTTCCGGACGGGCGATGATTCTCTGATTCAGCTTCACGTTCAGCGCACAGCCGCCCGCGAAAGCGATCTTGCCGGTTTCCTTGAGGATGTCACCCAGGTAGTGATCAATCATCTGCAACGCCAGCTTCTCGAACAGCGCTTGCATGCTCGCCGCATAGTGGATGTAAGGCTCGTCAGCGATGTCGCCTTCGCGCTTGGGACCCAACCACTCAATCAGCTTCGGCGAGAAGTAGAAACCTTTGCCCTTCTCTTTGTAACGACGCAGGCCGATAACATTGGCCAGTTCGGTGTTGATCACCAGTTCGCCGTTTTCGAAGGTCGCCAGACGCGAGAAATCGTATTTGCTGGCATCGCCATACGGCGCCATGCCCATCACCTTGAATTCGCCGTCGAGCATCTCGAAACCGAGGAATTCGGTGATTGCGCCATACAGGCCGCCCAGGGAGTCCGGGTCGAAGAACTCTTTGATCTTGTGAATCTTGCCGTTCTCGCCATAGCCGAAGAACGTTGTGGCGTACTCACCCTTGCCATCGATACCAAGGATCGCGGTCTTCTCTTTGAAACCGGAGCAATGGTAGGCGCTGGAGGCGTGAGCCAAGTGGTGCTCAACCGGCTCGATCTTGATCTTCTTCGGATCGAAGCCCAGTTGTTCAAGACACCAGACGATCTTGTTGCGATAACGCTTGTAGCGACGGTTACCCATCAGCAGTGCGTCAAGGGCACGGTCCGGGGCATACCAGTAGCGTTTGGCATAGTGCCAGCGAGCTTTACCGAACAAGCTGATCGGCGCGAACGGAATCGCTACCACATCGACATCCGATGGCTTGATGCCTGCCTGCTCAAGACAGAACTTCGCCGACTCGTAGGGCATGCGGTTCTTTGCATGTTTATCGCGAACGAAGCGCTCTTCTTCAGCCGCTGCCACCAGCTTGCCGTCGATGTACAGCGCCGCGGAAGGATCATGGCTAAGGGCGCCGGACAGGCCAAGAATCGTCAATGCCACTGGGGTCTAGCCTCTTTAGTCTGCATGCAGGCGGCACGCGCCTGAGAAAAATATGTGCCCTCGCAGCGGGGCGAGGAACAGCTAAAGGGCGGGATTATAGCGTAATGACAAAGGGATTTGCTTGCCCCGAGTAAAACCGGGGCAAGCCACGGCCCGGTTAGCAGAAGTATGAATCTACGACACTTTACGTAGGGCCTTTCCCAAAGTGCTTTCCGTGCATTGAGCGCCTGCCGCTCATCGGCCACTCTCCCGCCCTCGCTCAGGGTCGGGCGCTCAGTACACCCTGGAGCCAGGATGCTGAAAGACGTCGCTCACTTCCTCTAGGCGAGTACCTAAAAGAACTTCATGGCCATATTCAGGCCCCGCGCATGCAGATTGTTCCGTCGAATGATGATCCTAGCAACCCTAACCCCAGGCTCTTCCTGCTGCACTTTCCAAAGCTGTCTGCCGATGATCTAGCGCTACCTATCGGCAGTCTCGCCAGCGGAGCATTGCTCAAAATTGGCGGCTATCAGATTGTTCGGGCCCAACACGGACGCGACTACAGCCCCGAACGATGGACACCTTTAAAGGAGAGACTGCAAGAAAGCTTTCAGGTTTATCAAGAAACACCGTTGATTCTGCGGCTGACAGATATTAGTGGACTGCTCACCTCACCCACTCCAGGACGCTGCGACTTCATGCTGTCAATACTGCTGGGCTATCGGACACAGGAAGGCCTGTACGAAGGCCATCCGTATGACGTGCGCTTTCAACTTACCGGTGAGAACGGCGACTTTCCCTCTGTCGACATTGAGCATCAGGGAGATCAGTGCCCTCACTTCGGTATCTACCCCGCGACCCTACCGTCGGGGAAGAACTGAGATGGGAGAAATGGCTCCTGACACACCGCCGCCGATCCATCATGCGCCTCACGCGGGTTTGCGAGAAACCTTCCCGACAGGCCAGATCGTGTACCTCGCGCCATTGCCGTTGCCCACAGACCTACCCGCTCAGGATTACGGACACGCGGTCGGTGAAATGAACGATACGTATCTGGACTTCGGCATTGGGCTACCCGCAGTGTTCGCCTGGCAGGTGGGTGTAGGACTCCCCTTTTGGGCCGTCTGGTTTTTTGGCTTGCTGACCCCCTCACTAGACTGGTTGCTTTCTATTGCAGAAGGTAGAGGAGTCGAAAGTGCAACCAAAATAATGATAATACTAATACCTCTAGGCCTAGAAATGGGAGGCTGGGCCGCTGCTGCCGCCTTAACCCTCTACCTCATCATCACCTTCAACCACCTCAACAAATACCACGAAGTCATCCCCACCCGCTTCAACCGCGAACGCCGCGAAGTCTGCTTCGTCCCCAGAGGCCAAACAGAGCCCATCTTCGTCCCGTGGGAATCGCTGTCGGCATGGGTCGTTCAAGCGCAGTCGGTCACGCAATACGGCATGGATATCCGCTACGCCATGGGCGTGGGTTTTATCATCCGCCTCACGATGAGCATTACAGCCTGGAGTTTTTCTGCGCCGGGTTTGATCTGGCGGTGTGCAACTGGGAGGCGATTCGGGCTTATATGGAATATGAGGTTCATACCCTCAAGGAGATTCAGGACCCGCTTGAACTGCAAAACCCCGGCGATCCGCCTCACGAAGGGTTGCATACGTTTTACAACGCACGGGAGCGGATGCGGCGTCGGCGCAAAAATCGCGAGGTGGGCTTCTTCTATCCGTTCTGGTGGTACACCTACCACGTACTGACCCTGTGGACGCTGCCCAACTACCTCACCGAATGGGAAATCCGCCACATCAAAAGTATCGGGCGCGCAGCCATACCCGAAGCAATGCAAAGCTGGTCAGAGCCGCTGCCCGCCGAGCAATGGGCCAGGCCCAGTGAAAAGTTAAAACGTATGACCCAGGCGGTCAAAAAACTGCACGCGCAGAAGCCCAGTCAAAATATTGCAGCACGGTTTACCGAGGTACAGCAGGCAAGCACTTTGTAGCAGCGCGAAGTAGCGATGGCGGTGCATCTGACAGATCGCCATCGCGACCGTCGTAAACTCCGATGGCTCCTACAGATTTGCTATCAGCCTCACACTGTAGGCGTTGTCGGAGGTAACGACGGCGCCGATTGCAATAAATCTGACACACCGCCATCGAGGACCTCGTAACTTCGGTGAGCGCCTATAAGTTTCCGGCTCCGGCGATATCTGCCGCCATCGCCGCAGCACGGTCAACACGTTCCAGGGTGCTTAGCTCCGAACGGACTGTCAGCAACTCGGCAATGTCCGGGTACTGTTCCAGTACGTTATCCCCCAGAAAACCAAAAACGTTGGCGTATAACCAGATTTCCTGCTTGGTCTCGAAGCCCTTTTCGATAGCGGAGCGGGCGAGTTGGTGGATACGCTCCAGACGCTGATCAGATGTCATCTCTGCTCGATAGCCGGGGAAAAAGCGCTGCATGTGCTGGTAAAGCGCGCCCATGGACTTGTCAAAAGCCACGCTTTTCAGAGCCATCCATTGCGCGTCACTTGCAACGAAAGTTTTGTCGTATTGCGGGATGTACTTTTCGCCGGGGCGCTTGAGTTGCGCCCATCCATCACGGGGGGCGTTGCTGACGACAATCTGCTGGCAGGGGCCAAAAAGGTCCAGCCCCGGAGCACGCTCTGCTGCAAACAGCGCGAGCGCCACTGCGGGGTCAGAGATGCGCAAGTACATGTCCTCCCCCTGAGGCGGGTGAAAACAGGTCAGCCAGCGAATATGAGCCACTAGCTCATCCCACGAACCATCGCTGACCAGCAGATACCCCCATAACTCCTGAGTGTGGGCCAGAAACTGCAAAAGCACTGGATCATCAGCATCATGCAAGCGCACCAGACACGGCGAAAGCCGACTGATTTCAGCCCACCGGGTCCCGTGGTAGAGCACACTTACCCTGGGTGCCGGATTCCATTGGTAAAGACGCTGGAGCAGGTTTTTGACCTGAATGGCATCGAGCAGAAGTCCGACCGTCTGGCTCCATGGGAAATCGTCAGGCAACGAACATTGCACAGAGCACTCGCTGCTCATGACAACTCCTTCATGGCGTCAGCACAGGCTTGGCAAAACGGGACACCGCGTTCGATAGCCATGAGTTGTACATCCGGGATCAACGACGGATTCGCGGGCAACGCCACCTGGGGGATCAACGCTGCTGGCAAGCCAGGAACTGCCGGCATCCCCACCACCGGCACGCCACCCAACAATATCGGCACACTGCTGAAAATCCCCGCCGGGCTGATACTTATCCAGTGACCACCCGCTTTGATCGTTGCGCTGAGCCCCGCATTGATAACTACGTCTACGTTTGAATGCAGATGCACTTGTGTGGCCGCGCTGACCAGATGATTGGCCGCGCTGATGTGCTGGTTGCCGACCACCGTCAACGAGTCATCGGCCAGCACCTGGGTTTTGCGTGCCCCATGCGTGAGATGGTGTTCTTCGCCGTGCAACTCATGGCTGGACAGCCCGGTGACATTGACCTTGCGCTGGTTATCCACCTGGATCGACTGATCATTAAGTACATGCTCAGACCAGTCGCGTTGAGCGCGGATGGAAATGGACTCGGCACCTTTGCGGTCTTCGATGCGCAGTTCGTTGAAGCCTAAACCACCCGGACTGCTCTGGGTCTTGAGCACGGTCTGGGTATTTTGAGCGGGCAGGTTCAGTGGCGCTCGCGTACCAGCATTGGGCAGGCAGGCCTGCACGTAAGGCTGGTCCGGATCGGCTTCGAAGTAACCCACGATCACTTCCATGCCGACTCGCGGAATCATCGCCGTGCCGTATTGCTCATGTGCCCAACCGGCGGCGACCCGCAGCCAGCAGCTGGAATGCTCGTTGCGACTACCTTCGCGGTCCCAGAAGAACTTGACCTTGACCCGGCCATATTCGTCGCAGTAAATCTCTTCGCCGGACGGGCCGGTGACCACTGCGTGCTGGCTGCCGAGAATGCGCGGTTTACGGTGCCTGAGCGGTGGACGAAACGGCACCTTGCCGGGGATGGCTTCAAAACGATTGCGATAGCCCTGTGTGAACGCTCCCCGCTCAGACGAACGAGGCATCGACTCTTCCAGCACCTGCGGCTGTTTACCCTCATGAAATACCGAAGTCAGCAGCCATTGTTGACTCCACTGCGGATTGGGATGCGTCAGCTCAAACAAATGGCCACTGACCAGCGCGCTCTGATCGCTGTTGCCGCTGGCCAGGTGCATGTCGCTGCGGTTTCGTTCCAGCGCCTTTCGCGCCAGACGCGTGCCGACGCTGAGGTCCGTGAAAGGCGCCGGATACTGGTAATCCTCCAACTCACTGCGACCATCGCCGTCCGCACTGCTGAGCAGGTCAACCTGAGGTAGCTGAAAGTCATAGGTCTGATGGCTGGCCTTGCCCGAGCGTGTGGCGAGTCGCACATTGAATCTGTTGATGACCGAAGCTTCTGCGACCAGACCGCTGCTCTGCACATACGCGACTGCAGGTTTGAGCACCGGCAATTGAATGGGATCGTCGGCAAACACCAGCAGATGCTCGTCAGGACTGTGCTGGAAGTGAAAATGGATACCCTCTTCTTCACACAGCCTGCGTACGAAATGCAGATCGGTTTCCTGATACTGGGTGCAGTAATCGCGAGGCCTGCAGGGCTCGCGCAGCCTGAAGGCAAACCCGTTGCTGAAGATGGCGTGATCCTTGAGCACCAGCGCGATGATGTCCGGGACAGTCTTGCCTTGAAAGATCCGATGACTGCGGCGGTATTCCAGACGCTTAAGGCTGGGCACCAGCTGGATGAAGTAGTGGGTAAAGCGCTTGCCGGAATCACCCTGCGCGACTTCGCCAATCTGCCCGTGAAAACCATGACCGTCAGCGTCAATTTTCAGGAAAGCCAGACGGTGCAGCAGATCATCCAGTTCGAGATTGGCCCGCTCGCTGACCAGCTCGATGCGTACGCTGAACGGACGGCTGATGGATTCTTTGGCGGTAAATGCCAGCACTCGAAAGTCATGCTCAAGCCCGGCAATTTCCAGCGTGAACGAGGCGCGATTGGCGGGGTTGAACATGGGCAAGTCCTTGGCCTGAATAAAAGGCGGAACTTTGCTCCTCAGGGATAAAAGTGTCAGTCAGGCTTGCGTCGTTTGATCTGTAAGACGTTTCTGCAAATGCAATCTCACGCCCTGAACCTCGAAGCCGGAACCTGTAACTAACTATTTAACACCCCCAATCTACCCACTCCTGATTGATTGAACTCAAAGCGGTCCGGCTTCTGGACCGACCTTTACACCATTCAGTCAGGATTCTTGAACACGATGCAACTACTCACTCCGCTCCCCCCTACTCCAGCAGAGAGCCTGCCATTGGCGGCCGCCGCTTTGCAGCAACTCAGCACTTTGGATGTACTGTTCACCGACGAGCTCAAGTCCTTGCCCAAGGCCAGCGCAGCGACCATTGAAACGCTTGGCGGGCAGGACGACACCGCTAAAGAAGCCGAGGTGGCGGCGTTGCTCAAACAGCTCAACGATTTCTGGCAAGCACCCAGCGCCAAGGGTCAAAGCCGCGCGGTCCTGTTCGCAAAAAGCATGGAACAGGCACTGCGTAACGAGGTGATCGTCAAAAACCACGAGCGCAATCTGGGCAAGGAATACACAGCTTGCTTACCCCTGCCAATGGTCGGCAAACAGATTGGCCGCGATCTGGAAATGTTCGCCCTGCATGTGCAACTCAATGACAAGACCACCACTGAGATCGCCGGCGCACTGGTGTTCATTTCAACGACAGGCCTGACCTTGCTGGTATTACCCGGGATCGGTACGGAGGGTTTCAAGAGCCGCACCGCCTTTAGCGGAACGCTTGTTCAGTGGCTCAACAGTGACGTGTTACGTCATGCGCTGTTCAACAATACCCAGCAGCGCGACCAGCAACTATTGGAGACCATTACGCGAGATCCAGATCTCGACCTGGAGCCCTTCACCGCCGCAGACCTGCAACTGCACCCAATTACCGGCAACCCCTTCGCCTATGCTCTCGAGCGCCAACTCGACAAACAACGCAAGGACGTGCGTCACGCCTGTCTCGATGCGCAGACACCCGGTAGCAAAAAGCCGCGGATTGATGCAGCCATGGGCATGCCGGGGCTGTTTGGCCCCGGCGCCATGCTTGCACTGCGCGAAATGGCCTACTGGGAGCGCCAGCAGCGCAGGAATCAGCCCCACTGGATCAAGATCGCCAGCGACAATGACCTCAAGCAATATCAGCAGCGCCTGACCCATTATGAACAGAGCCGCACGGCATTGCTCAGCGCCTTGGGTGGCGCGGCGTCTCATGAACAATGTGCGCGGATGCAACTGCGCGCTCGCATTGCGTCCGACCTTGGCTACGACCTGGAACCCGAGCAGGTCATGATCACCATGCAGCGCCGTCTGGCAATCACCGGCAAACTCTATACAACCCGGCGCTCGCTGCTGCACTTGGCGCTATATGGGCTGCACCCCGGAGATCGCGACGCCAATTCGGCATTCCAGACCCTGAGCACAATCCGTCTGGGCGACTCGCTCCTGGAGATGAGCCACCCGCTGCTGACCCTCGCCTACGTGGCGGAACTGGTCGACGAGTTGAGTCTGGGTACCGCATTTCGCGAATATCAACGTACCGCCTACGCCGCAGAGCACAATCAGCAACTGATGCGCGACCTGACGCGCAAACAGGTTTCAGCTCTGGCTTACGCGGCAAAGATGCAGGCGCATATCACTGCGGAAGATTTCGCAATCATCGAACAGATCGAGGCAGATACAACAGGCCAATCCACGCCAAACCTGCACGTTCAACAGATCAGGCTCGATGACGGGGAGATTTTGGGCCGCATGCTGGTTTTTCGTAAAAACGACAGCCAGGGGCGGCTTGAGCGTCTGATAATGTTCGCTGCGGACGCGCCGAGAACCCAACATTTCCAGGCCTTCGATAATCAGACTCAACTGACCCACGAATTGGTCAGTTGGACCACATCGCCTGATATGAGCGGTTATTTGCTCAAACAGGTGCCGACGTCCAGCCGGGAAAACCTTGAGACGCGCTTCGCCGCTCTGCGCCTCAAGCCTCATCCTCCCGCCAATTACGTGCAGCTCATCACGCGCAGTCACTACAACCAGGCCCTCGGGCAGTTCGTGCGTCAGCATGTACGAGTGGCTGCTGCCGATCAGGCACAACGCGTCCCGGACTGGTACATGCGCGCCAGCCCTGCAGAGCAACAGGAATTGCTGGCTCTGGAAGACGCGCTAGCCGGTGCTACAGAAAACTTCCACGCAGAACCGCCCACTCAGGCACAGGACTTCGAGGAATACGTTCATCAGCGCGCCAGCAAAAAAATCAGTGAATTACTCGGAGTGGCTGAAGGCAGTGTCGACCCGGACCAGATCATCATCACCTCTCAGCGCGAAGTACTCAGCTACACGCAGATGCTACGCAACGGTCATGACGACACTCTGGGTTTCCTCAGCAGTAGCGCCGATACAGAGGCCACATTCAGCGGCCCGCCGCATGTCGACCTCAAGCCACTGAACGCACAAAAAGTCGGACGCTCGGTTCATGGCAAATGGCTCAGTGATGACTACATCAAACTGGTCAGAGATACCCTGCTCGACCCGGACTCTCCCGGATACGACCATCGTCGACGCAGCAGCCTGCAGATCACCGTACTGCAAATGAAAGCGGCCGCATTGCGCAGCTACCTCAAAGGCCAACTCGACACCCGGCAGTATCAGTGGCTCAGGCTATACATGGATCATCTCCACCAGACCGACAGCCAGGCGCGACGCCGATACCCGCTGCACACCTTGCAACTGCGCATGGAAAACCCGCTGATAGGCACCGATATCGCCAAAGCAGGCGAAGTAGCGAGGGATCTCTATAACGCTATTTCACCCGACAGGGTCGCGCTGACTCAGGTTGAAACCGTACAGGGCTGTTATCTGTTGTCCTCCGCCGATGCCAGTCAACCGGCGATGCTCTACACCCCCCAGGCACCGGACGGCCTGGAGTTCCGCCTGTTGAGTGCCTTCAAAAACTCCCTCTCCAGCGCAGGCATGATCGATTACTACAAGGATCGCTGCCGGATTGATGCGCGCCGCAAACTGGCATTTTTCCTGCGCGACATGGAGCAAGGTGGAGCGAGCAAACCGCCGGTCATCCCCCGTGATGCAGTGAACGAGTTTCAGGACATCTGTTTCAATCGCCCCCTTGAACGACAACTACGCGATGTCGAAGACAGCACCACTGGCCGCAGTGACATGCTGGCCAGACTGGCCTGGATCACCTTTGAGATGGTCGCCACTGTGGTGACTTTACCGTTCCCACCCGCGAGTTTTGCGGTCGGCGCACTGCTTTCCTTGCACGACAGCATGAAGGCCCTGCAAGCCTTCGCCGATGGCGACCGGGAAACCGCCAGCGCCTACATTCTCAGCTCACTGTTCAACAGCCTGGGCGCTGCCGGGGATTTGTCAGCCGGCATGAAAGGCTTCGGTGCGCTGCGCCAACTTGATAACAGCGCCAAACACGCGTCTGCATTTCCGGCGGCGAAAAACATCACGCGCGCCCCAAGCCAGGCTGATCTGCACCCCGTCAACCTTGAAGGGGAAACCTTCTGGCGCAGCAAGCCGAACGCGAATGGCCATGCGTCGGTGTATCGCCTGGACGTGGACCCATCCAAGGCGCCACAACCAACCGGACAGTTCGCCCGGCACGACCTCGACGGGAAATGGCGCCCCTTGAGCGAGCCCGCCGGTCAGCCAGCGGTGCTGAACGGAAGCGCTATAAAACCGGACTTTTCCGTAAATATCTCACTGGAAAATACGCCTCCATTGCCCTCCGGGCACGCTAAAGGCGTGAGCGTGGTGAACGGTAAATATTACATAGAACTCGGAACCCGGATCTTCGAAGTGCAGTTCGATGCGAGCGCTCGTTACTGGAACATCATCGATCCACAGAACCCGTTTGCCTTTTTTGGCAAGCGTCCGGTACGCCTGGACGCTCAAGGCAAATGGCACCTGCTGGAACGGCCAAATCTACGTGGCGGTATGGACGATTCATTCAAGCCACTGGCGACGGAATCCGTGACCACCAGGGAGATTACCGCCGCTGTCGTCCCTTATGAGTTACCGCTGCGATTACGCGCCCACTTCGACGTCCTTGCACACCCGGGCAGATCGATAGACGACCTGGGCCTGGGCCTTGATGACTATTTCGAGGCGGTATTCCGGGATGTCCGCGCAGACTTTGCCAGGTTACGAGAGAAGCTCTACGTAAATGCCAATGCGGCACTGGTTTCGACGATACCTCTGCCTCGCCCTGTATTGCCGCTGCTTGAGGTGAATGCTGACGCCGGCAGCCTGATCAAAAAAGTTTTCCAGAACAGCAATGCCATGGTCATTGGCGAAGCCCCGAGGTCCATTGCCAGCAAGCGCCTGTTGATCGAAAACATGGCTGCACTGGCCGAGCAGGACGTCAAGGTGCTGTACATCCAGCATCTGTTCACCGACCTGCATATGTACAAACTGGACAAGTACCGCAAGCTGGGAGCCAGAAGCAAAACCGGCTCCAGCGAGCTGAGGCTCTGGTTCGAAACCCTCAACGACGGAGCATTGAAAAACCGCAGCAGGGATTTCGACTATTACCACGTCGTTAAAATCGCACATCGTCACGGCATAGAAGTACGACCGCTCAGCTCATCCGTCAGCTACCCGCTGATTCACAACCCCGTCACCTCGGCTGCGGGAGATATCGCTGCCGATCAAAAAATGAGCAACTTTTTCAGCAACCTTCTGATAGGTGCCGACGCTGCCGCTACCCCTCAAAAGCGATGGGTGGCGTTAGTGGATCAAAGACTGGCCAATACTCATCAACAAGTTCCTGGCATTGCCGAACTGCAAGGTGCAATCAGCGTGCGCGTGCATGATGTGCCCGATGGCAGACCAACGCTCATCAGCCGTGATCTTGAAAATACCAGCAGTGCATTCGGCAAGGCTGATTTCAAAATCGAAGTCGCTAATCCGTTGATCAGGGACCAGGGTACCGCTGAAGTCGCGTCTGCGATCTCACCGCCCAGCCTCCTGGATGAAGCGTTACATCGACAAATTCACGGAATCACAGACGATAAAATCGACAATATTTTTGTCGGCAAAGCGGGTTTCGAATGGAAGGAAACCGGTGGATGGCAGCCAATCGACGCGGAAAACTGGCCCGCCGAAGTTTCACCTACAGCCATACAATTCTCGTTGCTGGACACCGTTTACGGTATGCCAGTCGAGACCCGAGCCAGCCTGCATGACTTGATCAACTTCAAACACAAGGGACTGGACTCGCGGTTTTTCCTCACGAACGACGAGCATTCGCTGATACGGGACAGCTTTTTCAATCTGCGCCGCAAGCTTCAGAAAGACGCGCGAAAAGTCATTGCCCACGAGCTGCCAGAGCGCCCGACAGTCCCCTCCGTGTCACCCGGAATCAGTCATGGGGATTTGCTTGAAGACCTTTATCAACATACCGACGGGGTGGTCATTGGCGAATCCCACTCATCCATTGCCAGCAAGAAACTGATCATCGATAACCTGCCGCTTCTGGCTCGACAGGATGTGAAGACGCTGTACATGGAGCACCTGCTCAGCGACCTGCATCAGGCTGATCTGGATCGTTATTTCGAAACAGGCTACATGAGCAAATCCCTGCTTCATGACCTGAGAAAACTCGACCTCGGTCATCAAACCGATCCCGACACGGTCTACACCTTTGAGCAACTGGTCATCAAAGCGCGCGCCAATGGCCTGGAGATCAGGGCTATCGACTGCGCAGCCAGCTACCACATCAAAGAAATTGACCATCCCTCGCTCACCACACGTCAGCAGATGTTCAGCTACTTCGCGTCGCGTACGCTGCGCAAACATCAAGAGGTCATGGGCGCGCACAAGTGGATAGCGCTGGTCGGTAATAGCCATGCCAATACTTACGAGAAAATCATTCCCGGCCTCGCTGAACTGGAAGGAGGCATTGGCATCCGGGTGGTCGACGTGAGACCTGGCCAGGGACGGGGTGTTTCGATTGATCCCGGTGACAGCATCCCTATCGGGCTGACTGGCCGAAAAAGTGTCATCAAGAGCGATTTGCGGTTGGAGATGGAAACCCTCAAACCAGCCGTCGCGGTCAGGCCCCCACAATCCTTGCCCATCGGAGAAAGGCTCACGAGGCCAGGCATGTTCCTGATCGAGGAAAGCAGAGACGGGTTGCCGGTGATTGTCCATCGTTCACGGGACAATGCGATTCATCGCACCCCGGTAAAGGTCAACGCCCAAGGCCAGGTTTATGTGGAGCGAGCCACCTGGGCTACGGTCAACCTGAAACCTTTTGCTGACATGGATGCGCTGATTGTCGGGCTGGAGGAAATCAACCTGACGCGGGTGGCGTAACCAAAACGGCAAGCCCAGCTCCCACGTCACATTAGCTTGCGGGCAAACGTAAATCTCCCACAGCAATCACCGATGACGTGGGACCGGCTTCAGCCGGGAAGAGGCCGGAACGGACGTTGATTTTTTATCTGCAGAAACACCGTCTTCCCGGCTAAAGCCGGTCCCTCATCACATTAGCTTGCGGGCAGACATAGATCTCCCACACCAATCACCGATGACGTGGGACCGGCTTCAGCCGGGAAGAGGCCGGGACAGACGTTGAATTTTTATCGGCAGAAACACCGCCTTCCCGGCTAAAGCCGGTCCCACGTCACATTAGCTTGCGGGCAAACATAGATCTCCCACAGCAATCACCGATGACGTGGGACCGGCTTCAGCCGGGAAGAGGCCGGAACAGACGTTGAATCTTCATCGGTAGAAACACCGCCTTCCCGGCTAAAGCCGGTCGCACGTCGTCACATTGGAGTGGGGGCAGACATAGATCTCCCACAGCAATCACCGATGACGTGGGACCGGCTTCAGCCGGGAAGAGGCCGGGACAGACGTTGAATCTTCATCGGCAGAAACACCACCTTCCCGGCTAAAGCCGGTCCCACGTCATTAGCTTGCGGGCAGACATAGAATCTCCCACAGCAATCACCGATGACGTGGGACCGGCTTCAGCCGGGAAGAGGCCGGAACGGACGCTGAATTTTTATCGGCAGAAACACCGCCTTCCCGGCTAAAGCCGGTCCCACGTCGTCACATTGGATTGCGGGCAAACATAGATCTCCCACAGCAATCACCGATGACGTGGGACCGGCTTCAGCCGGGAAGAGGCCGGGACAGACGTTTAATCTTCATCGGTAGAAACACCGCTTCCCGGCTAAAGCCGGTCCCACGTCACATTAGCTTGCGGGCAGACATAGATCTCCCACCTGAAACGCGCCGCTTAAACCTTTGGCAACCGCTGCTCCAGCAATTGGTGCAGTGCGCTGTCAGCGGGCCAGTTGCGCATGAAGCGGTTGCGGTCGCGGGCGAAAGCGGTCGCGAAGGAAGCTTGGGACGTGTGCTGGCACATTGCGTCCAGATCGATCAACGCCCAGCGATCCTGATGCCAGAACACATTATGGCCTTTCAGATCACCGTGGCTGATGCGTTCCCGCACCAACTGTTCGAAGAGCTGATCCAGCGCCACCAACTCGCTTTCCGGCGCATCTCCCGACACCACATACGGCGCAAAACGCTCGATGATATCCGGCCCCGGCAAAAACTCGGTGACCAGATACGCCTTGTTCCGCAAACCGAAAAAGCGTGTTTCCAGCAAGGCCATCGGCTTGGGCGTGGCGATGCCGAGGAACATCAGCCGGTTGCCTTCACGCCACGAATGCCACGCGCGGCTCGGACGCCAGAAGCGCTTGAACCAGTGCGCGAGATCCTTGATGTTGTAGCGCTTGATCACCAGTGCGCGGCCATCGACTTCGATCCGGGCGACACTCGCCGCACCACCAGTCTTGTAGAGGTGGCCCTTATCCAGCAGTGCATCGGCATCCGCCAGCACCGGCAGCATCGCAGGTTCTTCTTCCCGGCGGATGGCGCGCAATTGCGACGGCTCATCAATGACGCTGAACAGACTGCAATCACGCCCGACCTTGTCCAGATAATCCTTCAATCGCCAGGCCCGGACCTTATCGATCTGCTTTTGCAACGCTTCCATGGGCAAACCATGCTCGCCATTGCTCAACAGATAATGCACCAGCAACTCTTCAGTGAAGGGTTCCAACGACTTGGGCAACTGAGCGAAAAACACGCCGAGGTTTTCCAGCACTTTTTGCCGGGACAGCGGTTTGCCCGCTTCTTCAGCGCGAATACCGGCCCCATCGATCAAATACAACTTGCCGTTGCAGCGTAAGAGGTTGTCCAGATGCAGGTCTTCCTGCCAGAGCCCTTTTAGGTGCAACTGGGCGATGGCCGAAAGCGCCTCCCCCAACACGTCCTGTTGCGGGTCGCTCAATGGCGTCTGATCTTCCACTTCAAGCCACGCATCACCCAGGCTGCGGGACTGTTCGAGAAACTCGAAAAGCAGCCAGCCGCCCTCACCATCCTGAAGGCCGTCAGCCAGCAATAACGGTGTGGTCATGCCTTGTGCAGCCAACGCCCGCACACCTTCCAGTTCGCGTTGAAAATGCCGTGCGGCTTTGGGGCCGACCAGTAATTTCGCCAGCACTGGACGGCCACGCCACACCCCGGCACCGACATAACGCTGGCCGGGCAAAACCCGCAGCAACGTCAATAATTGCAATTCAGCAGGGCCGGCCGCATCTGCCAGTGACAGGTTGATCGGCAAGACGGGCTTACGTCCGGCTTCTTTGAGTTCAGACAAACGCATCAACGGATCTCTTCATGTTCGCTGCGCCGCGTAGCGCGTTTGTGAGTGCCGCGCTTACCGAGCCGCACATACAAATCCTCGACCTGCGGGCTCTCGATCCCCGCTTGCAGGTAAGCCGCCAGCAATTCCCGAACCTGCGCACTGCTCCACATCGGCGCCCGACGCAACAGTGGCTCCAGGTCCTTGATCCGGTCACGCATCCCAAGCAGCAAGGGACGGGTCTTCTCCAGATCGATCAACTGCGCGCGATAAAAGCCCGCCTTGGCCCGCATGAAAATATGCTTGGGATAGAAGCAACCATGCACCTGCCGGGCCGCGTGCAGCGTGCGCGCCAGGTCACCGCATGATTGCAGGATCGCTGACTGTTGCTGGCTCTCCATCTCGGGCCACTGCAGCAGCAGCGTATCCAGATCAGTCCAGCCATCCAGCGCACGCGTCATGAGGATTGCGCGACGCTCGCCATTCACGCGCTGTTCGCCGTAAAACACCGCCTGCAACGCAGGAATGCCCAACTGTTGGTAGCGGCTGATATTACGAAACTCGCGGGAAAACGAAGGCTCGCCAAACGGATGGTGCAAGGTGCGAGTCAGGTAGTTGCTCTGGCGCTTCAGATAGAAGCCCGTGCCTTCAAGCTCCATGCGGAACACGCTGCTCCAGCCGCCGCGACCGGTATTGGGCTCGTCGACAGCATCGAGCTGGACCTCCCAAAGCGAGTCGAAATCAGCCAGGCCGTGGCGTTCAAGCAACGGGCGCTCGCTAGGTGCAATAAAATCAGTCATTCGCGCCCCTCAAAGAAACTGACAACGTGGCGGATACGTTTCTTGTCGGACGCGTTCAGCCGCGCTCGCTGTCGATACTGCAAATAGAAGCGCAGACGCTGCGTTTTAGACAGATGGTATTTGCCCAACTTATCCAGACACGCCAGATCCTTGGTAATTCGATACCGCAACATGAAGCTCGTCCAGAACGCGCCATTGGGGCAATCGATCAGGAATACCGTGGCTTGATCGTCGACCAACAGGTTGCGCCACTTCAGGTCGTTATGGGTAAAGTTCTGATCATGCATCGCACGCGTGTAGCGGGCCACCTGACGGCTGACCGTATCCACCCACGAACGGTCTGACAGCCGCGGGTCTTCACGCTTTGCCACAGCAGACAGGTCTTCGGTATTGGGCAATTCACGGGTAATCAACGCCCCGCGGTCATAAGCGGTGCCGCGACGCTCAAGCCCCCACGCCACAACTTCGGCAGTAGGGATGCCCCATTTGGCAAAACGCTTGAGGTTCTGCCACTCGGATTTGACCCGCGGTTTACCCAGATAGCGACGCAAGCCTTTACCAGCACCCACGTAGCGTTTGACGTAGTAATTCACGCCCTGGCGCTGGACCTTGATCACTTCCGACAGCGGATCCCGGGTCAGTCGTTCGCCTTGCAGCGCGAACACCGCGTCAAGGCTGCCAAAGTCGTCACCCAGGAACGCGTAGGCCGGTTCCAGATTCCAACCCGCCATCAGAGCGCATCCCCGTAGCGGACTTTACGCTCATAAAGCTTGTCGGCTTTGACTTCCAGCCAGCGCAGCAGCCTGGCTTCTTGCGCCAGAATCTGGCGCAACGGTTGCTGGAAGTAGCCCTTGAGAAAGCGCAGCTTGTCGCGCCGCGTCAGGCCGATATCCAGCGCCGAAAAATACAGTGCGGCCAGATCCTTGTCGCGCCAGCGCGGGGTAATCACCCGGCGTGTCTGCGCGCGGTGCAGGTCGATCACCGAGAGGCGGAAATCATCGGCCGTGACCGGCTTGTCGGTGTGCAGCAAGAAGTGGCAGATGTAACAGTCGCGATGGTTGACCCCGGCGCGATGCATCATGCCCACCAGCCGCGCCACTTCGGCAATGAACGCCCGCTTGAGGCGTGGCTCCGGCGGCTCATTGCGCCAATTGATACTGACGTCTTCAAGACTTTCGGTGGGTGCCAGCTCTTCGGTGACAATAAAGGAATGCTGCGCCGCCGGGTTGTTGCCCCGCTCGCCATAGGCCACGGCGGTCATGGTCGGTACGCCCACTTCTTTCAGGCGAGCGATGGCTTTCCATTCCATGCCCGCACCCAGCACGGGCAGTTTGGCGGTGAGCAAGTTCTTGCCGATTTCACCCCAGCCAATGCCGCGGTGAATCTTGACGAAGTAACCGCGACCGTCAACTTCGGTGCGCAGCGTGCGCCGACCTTCGAGCTCGCGATAGACCTGACCGTCCAGACGCTCGACTTCGGCAAAGGCATCTTGGCCTTCCCAAAGGGTCTTGAACGGTTCAGCGAGGAACAACTTCATGCGTAGTGCTCCGCCAGAATCACATCGGCCGCGTGCTGCGGCATGCTGTAAAGGTCTGCTGTATCAGCGAAGGCCAGGCCATTGCGGCTCCAGTTGGCGCGTGCCGTGTCGTCAGCCAGCATGGTCTTCAGGTATTGATTGAGCTGTGCCTGTTCGAACGGCTCGTCCAGCACCAGCCCGCTGTCGGCTTCGGCGATGTAATGAGCATAGCCACACACCGCGCTGACCAGCACAGGCAGCCCCGCCACGAGTGCCTCCAGCAGCACCGTGCCGGTATTTTCGTTGTACGCCGGATGAATCAAGACATCGGCCCCCATCAGGAAACGCGGGATATCGCTGCGCCCCTTCATGAAGGTGACGTGATCACCCAGGCCCAGCGTTGCACTTTGTAGCTGGAATACTTTGGGGTCGTCCTGACCGATTACAAACAGCCGGGTGCGTTTTTTAAGTTCGGCTGGCAGCGCGGCCAGCGCTTTCAGGCTGCGATCCACACCCTTGGTCTTGAAACCGGAGCCAATCTGCACCAGCAGCAGGTCATCGTCAGCCAGCCCGAATTCCTTGCGAAAACCGGCGCGAATCTGCGGCGCGTCAGCCGGTGCGCGACGATCCTGGGCAATGCCCGGCGGCAACAGATGAAAGCGCGACAACGGTGTGTCGTAATACTTGATGAACAGCGGCTGCTGGACTTCGGAAATCATCAGCACCTGAGTCTTCGCGTCTTTGGCGAACACCGCTCGCTCGTACTCGGCGAAGTGGCGATAGCGGCCCCATTGGCGATATAGCGAGTGGCGCAAGGTCTGCGCCTTGTCCTCGAAGCAACCGTCGGCGGCGTAATACACGTCCAGGCCCGGCATCTTGTTGAAGCCGATCAGGCGATCCACCGGGCGTTTGGCCAGGTCTGCTTCCATCCAGGCGCTGAGCTTTTCATTGCGGCGATGGTTGAAGAACGCTTTGACCGGAGCCACCAGCACCTCAAACCCTGGCGGCACTTCGCCCTCCCAGATCAGGGTGTAAACGCGGATCTTGTGCCCACGCTGCTGGCACTCCAGAGCGATGCGCATGAAGTCACGTTGCAGCCCGCCAAACGGGAAGTATTTATAAAGTACAAAAGCCAGTTGCATCAGCCGGGCTCCTTTGCCAGCAACAGCGAACCCAATTGGCTCGCTACCCGCTCGGGATTCAAACGAGTGAAGCACATCGGCCACTCGCGTTTTGTATCGAACTGACGGCGGTCTTCGTCCGTCGGTTGATACGTGCATTTCTTTTGCAGGCATGGCGCACACGCCGGGTAGTCACCCGCCAGATGAACCTGTGACTTGCCGTAAGCGCCGGTCAGCCCCGGATTGGTCGGGCCAAACAGGGAAACCGTCGGCACATCCAGCGCTGCGGCCAAGTGACCGATGCCGGTGTCCACCGCCACACAGGCTTGCGCACTGGCCAGCACCTGGGCGACGCCTGCCAGATTCAGCTTAGGCAGCACCACCGCATGTTCCAGCCCTTCGGCGATGCGCTCGGCACGGGCTTTTTCGGTCGGGTTACCCCACGGCAGGCGCACTTGCAGGCCCTGCGCGCCCATTCGCTCGGCCAACTGCCGCCAATAAAGCTCAGGCCAGTGCTTAGTGTCCCAGGTGGTGCCATGCAGAAATAGAACGAATGGCGGTGTATTGGCATCTGCGCCAAGCAGACGGCCACGGTCAAGACCATAATCGCCCAGCCCGGCAGGCACCGCGTAACCCAGCGCCTGACCGAACAGCTGCCGCAAGCGCTCAACCGCATGTTGTCCGCGCGCGACGGGATAAGCCTGATCGTAGAAACGACTGGCGAGTGGTTCGCGAGCCGAATCCTTGTCCAGTCCGGCCACGGGCGCGCTGACATAGCGGGTCAGCCAGCCGCTTTTCAGCAAGCCCTGAGCGTCGATCACCAGGTCGTAATGAGTGTCGCGCAAGCGCTGTTTGAAGCGCCGCCACTCTCCGGTCTTGAACGTTTGCCAGAGATTCTTGCGCCAGCGCCGGATCGCGACCGGAATCACGTTGCCAACCGCCGGGTGCCAGGTCGGGATCTCGGCGAAACCTTCCTCAACCACCCAGTCAAACTGGATACCCGGTACGGCCCGCGCCGCATCAGTCAACGCTGGAAGCGCGTGAATCACATCGCCCAGCGACGAAGTTTTGATCAGCAAGACCCGCAATCAGGCGACCTCCACCGGCGTGGCACCCAGATTACCCAGCGCCTGCACCACGGAATCCGGCTCCAGCAGGCGCATGCAATTGTAGTGGCCAAACCGGCAGGTGCGATCAAAGCAAGGGCTGCATTCCAGGCCCAGACGCACGACTTCCACCTGATCGGCCAGCGGCGGCGTGAAGCCCGGCGATGTCGAACCGTAAACCGCCACCAGCGGGCGATTCAGCGCCGCCGCGACGTGCATCAGGCCCGAGTCGTTGGACACCACGGCATCAGCGCACGACAACAGATCAATGGCTTCAGCCAGCGAAGTGTCGCCGCTGAGGTTGACCGACTCTTCGCGCAAGCCTGGAATCAGGCGCTCACGAATGCTTTCGCCCACTGGATGATCTTTCTTCGAACCGAACAGCCAGACTTGCCAGCCTTCGCGAATCTTCGTTTCAGCCACTTTCGCGTAATGCTCGGCAGGCCAGCGCTTGGACTCGCCGAACTCGGCACCCGGACACAACGCCAGCACCGGGCGATCCAGGCTCAGGCCAAACTTGGTCAGCGCCGCATCGCGGGTGGTGAGATCAATGCGCAGATCCGGTTTTGGGTACGGACGCGGCAGCTCGGCACCGGGTTCATACGCCAGCGCCATGAAACGCTCGATCATCAGCGGATAACGCTCTTTGTCGAGGGTCCGTACGTCGTTGAGCAGACCGTAGCGGAACTCGCCACGCCAGCCGGTACGTTTTGGGATACCCGCGAAAAAAGGCACCAGTGCGGACTTCAAGGAGTTGGGCAGCAGAATGGCCTGATCATATTGCCCCGCCAGAGACTTGCCGATCCGGCGACGCGTGGCCAGTTCCAGCGCGCCATGGCCCAGCGGAAAGCTCAGAGCCGCGCGCACTTCAGGCATACGCTCCAGGATCGGACGGCTCCATTCCGGGGCCAGGACATCGATGTCGCATTCGGGGTGGCGCTGTTTCAGACACTGGAACAGCGTTTGCGCCATTACCATGTCGCCTACCCAGCTGGGCCCAACGATCAGAATTCTCATGTTTCATCCAAAACGACAGAAACGATCAGGGAGGCCGATCGGCTTGCGTGACGTTCCCACACAACCCGACGCCTCCCTGTCATAGCTTTATATAGTGCACATGCATCATGACGTGGGACCGGCTTTAGCCGGGAAGAGGTCAGTACATCCGATGCATCCTCTACGTCAGGAATGCCACCTTCCCGGCTAAAGCCGGTCCCACGGGTCTGAGGAACCTAAGATCAACTCAACCCCATTTCCCCCCAGACCCGCATCACTTCGCGTCGCTGGGTTTCAAACTGATCCCCCGGCACGACACCGGCCTGGTTCTGCAAGGCCTGACGGTGAGCGGCCGAGCGGTAGATCTTGTAGACCTCGCGCAACAGGCTGGCATCACTGGCGGGGATCAGCCCGGCCTCTTCCAGCCCTTCAAGAATACGAATGTTATCGGTGTAACGCAGCAGTGCCGGATGTTCCCGGGACCACGCCAAGGCCGCGTATTGCACCATAAATTCGATATCGACGATACCACCGGCATCCTGCTTGAGGTCGAAGGGCACCGTTGCGAGGAAGGCATTCGCCGCCGTACCGGCGGCTGTAGCCTTGGTCCCGAGGCTGCCGCGCATCTTGGCGCGCATTTCGCTGACCTCTTGCTGCAACCTGGGCAAATCCCGTTCACGCCCCAGCACCGACGCACGCACACCTTCAAATGCCTGCCCCACTTCCCGACTGCCCACCAGCACGCGGGCGCGGACCAACGCCTGATGCTCCCACGTCCATGCTTCATTTTCTTGATAGCGGGCAAAAGCCCCCAGCGAACTGACCAATAACCCCGACGCGCCGGACGGGCGCAGGCGCATGTCCACTTCATATAACTGGCCGGAATTGGTTTGTGCCGTCAGTAAGTGAATGATCCGCTGCCCCAGTCGCGTAAAGAACTGCGCGCTATCAATCGGTTTCGCGCCATCGGTTTCAGCCTGCAAGTCGCCATCATGGATGAACACCAGATCGAGGTCCGAGCCATGGCCCAGCTCGATGCCACCAACCTTGCCATAGCCGACAATGACAAACCCCGGATCACACAGGCTGCCATCCGGCCGCGACGGCGTTCCGTGGCGCGCAACCGTATGCCGCCACGCCAGCGCCAGCACCTGCTCCAGAATCGCTTCGGCCAGCCAGGTCAGGTAATCGCTGACTTTCATCAAAGGCAGACTGCCGGTGATTTCCGATGCCGCCACGCGCAAACGGTGCGCCAGCTTGAAGTGACGCAAGGCTTCCATCTGCTGCTCAAGGTCATCTTCGGGAATTCGGGTCAGACGCTCGCGCAACTCTGCAGCCAGCTCCAGCGCTTGTGGCGGGCTGAACAGTCGGCCTTCGTTGAGCAACTCATCGAGCAGCAGCGGGAAGCGGGCGATCTGCTCGGCAATCCACGGGCTAGCGGCGCACAGCGTCAACAGTTGACGCAGCGCGTCAGGGTTTTCGGTGAGCAGCACCAGATAGGCCGAACGTCGCGCGACGGCCTCAACCAATGGCAGCACCCGCTCAAGCACCAGATCCGGATTGTCATGCTCGACCGCCTGCGCCAGTAGACGCGGAATAAACGCATCCAGTCGTTCACGGCCAAGACGCTGCATGGAGCGCAGTTGTGAGCTGTTGCGCAAATCGTTGAGGTTCTTCAGTGCCTTGTCGGCATCGACAAACCCGCCAGACAGCAACTGGCGGCAGGCGGCGTCTTCGTCCTGAGATTCCTCCCACAACGGCAGCCATTCCACGCCGACCACAACCTCGGCTTCTTGCTGCTGCTCATCGTCCGGATCGGAATCCGGATCTGCAATGACCTGACGAAAGTGCCACGACACTCGCCCACGCCAGTGCATCAACCGTTCGTGAAAGCTCTGCCAGTCGGCAAAACCCAGCATGAAGGCGATTCGGGCCTGATCCTTTTCATCTTCAGGCAACATTTGCGTCTGACGGTCTGCAATGGCCTGGATGGCGTGCTCGGTATAACGCAGGAATTCATAACCCTGACGCAGCTCGTCGATGACCGCAGCAGGCAAATAGCCCTGCCCTTCCAGAGTGCGCAGCACTTTAAGCAGAGGGCGCTGTTGCAGACTCAGGTCCCGACCACCGTGAATCAGCTGGAATGCCTGTGCAATGAATTCGACTTCGCGGATACCACCGGCACCGAGTTTGATGTTCTCCGCCATGCCTTTGCGGCGCACTTCCTGCTGAATAAGCTGCTTCATGGTGCGCAGCGCTTCGATGGCCGAAAAATCCAGATAGCGGCGATAGACGAACGGTCGAAGCATTTCCAGCAGTTGCTCGCCCGCCACCTGATCGCCGCCCACGACACGGGCCTTGATCATCGCGTAGCGTTCCCAGTCCCGGCCCTGATCCTGGTAATACTGCTCAAGCGCATTGAAGCTCAGCACCAGCGCACCGGATGAACCGTAAGGCCGCAGGCGCATGTCAACGCGGAACACGAAGCCGTCAACGGTGATCGGGTCCAGCGCCTTGATCAAGCGCTGACCCAGGCGAATGAAAAACTCCTGATTATCCAGCGGGCGTTTAGCCCCCACCGTTTCCCCACCTTCCGGATAAGCGAAGATCAGATCGATGTCCGACGAAAGGTTCAGCTCCACTGCGCCCAGCTTGCCCATGCCGAGAATCACCATCTGCTGCGCTTCGCCGCTGCGCCGACCGGTGGGCGTGCCGAACTGCTGGCAATGGCGCTCATACAACCATTGATAAGCCAGGTCGATGCAGCCATCAGCCATGTCGGACAGATCGCGACAGGTTTCCACCAGATCGGCCTGACGGGTCAGGTCGCGCCAGATAATCCGCACTTGCTGCCGCGCACGCTGGCGACGTAGATTACGCCCCAGTTCATCCTCGCTAACGGCCTCGGCCACCGCTGCCGCCAGCTGCCCGCGCAGCTCTCCGGCAGCAAAACTGCGCTCCAGCTCGCCGGATTCAGCGAGGTCCAGCAAGAGTTGAGGGTCACGACAGACCTGCTCGGTGACGAAGTCACTGGCCGCGCAAACCCGGTCGAAAGCTGCGCGACGAGATTCAGGCCAGGCGTCGAAAGATGTCGAAGCACCGTCCGACGAAGCAGCAAGGGATGTGCGAAACGTCTGTTGCGCACGAGAGACTAAAGGCAGCAGGATGGCCGGAATATCGGCCAGCGAAGGTAGGCTCATGGTCTATCCTAGATCGGCGTGCGAAGCGCTGTGTAGCGTGCAAAGAACCATCGCACTGCCCACAGGACTGTCGAACAAAAGTCATAAATTGCTGGGATAGTTAATTTTGTAGCAGCCAGCATCTGATTTGATTCGCTTATGTTTGTTTTCAACCAACAGGAACGTTTTATCCCACAACACATGACGAACCTTTTATACGCTTCCCTGTAGCTTTACTACTGCCCCTACAGTTCGAAAGGCTGAAATAGCCGACGATTTGTAGTAAAACTACACGCCGCCGGAACAACCGCCGGTCATCCAAGAATTTATGTCGTCTGCCCACAAGGCCAGTCGCAAACACTCAGGCAACCGATTCTGGAAGCCTTTCCGCCCTGGAGCAAGCCATGCAAGACCTCGATCCCGTCGAAACCCAGGAATGGCTGGACGCCCTGGAATCGGTTCTCGACAAAGAAGGCGAAGACCGTGCTCACTACCTGATGACCCGTATGGGCGAGCTGGCCACCCGTAGTGGTTCACAGCTGCCGTACGCCATCACCACGCCTTATCGCAACACGATTCCGGTCACTCACGAAGCACGCATGCCTGGCGACCTGTTCATGGAACGCCGCATTCGCTCGCTGATCCGCTGGAACGCGTTGGCCATGGTTGTCAAAACCAACCTGAATGACCCAGACCTGGGCGGTCACATCTCCAGCTTCGCCTCCAGCGCCACGCTGTATGACATCGGCTTCAACTATTTCTTCCAGGCCCCGACCGACGAACACGGCGGCGACCTGATCTACTTCCAGGGTCACGCATCGCCAGGCGTCTACGCCCGTGCGTTCATGGAAGGCCGGATCACCGAAGAACAAATGAACAACTTCCGTCAGGAAGTCGATGGCAAAGGCCTCTCGTCTTATCCACACCCGTGGCTGATGAAAGATTTCTGGCAGTTCCCGACCGTATCCATGGGTCTGGGTCCAATCCAGGCGATCTACCAGGCGCGCTTCATGAAGTACCTGGAACATCGCGGCTACATCCCTGAAGGCAAGCAGAAAGTCTGGTGCTTCCTGGGCGACGGCGAGACCGACGAGCCGGAATCCCTGGGCGCCATCGCGCTGGCCGGTCGTGAAAAACTCGACAACCTGATCTTCGTCGTCAACTGCAACCTGCAGCGCCTCGATGGCCCGGTTCGCGGCAACGGCAAGATCATCCAGGAACTCGAAGGCGTGTTCCGCGGTGCTCAGTGGAACGTGACCAAAGTGGTCTGGGGCCGTTTCTGGGACCCGCTGCTGGCCAAAGACGTCGACGGTATCCTGCAACGTCGTATGGACGAAGTCATCGACGGCGAGTACCAGAACTACAAAGCCAAAGACGGCGCGTTTGTTCGCGAGCACTTCTTCAATACGCCTGAACTCAAGGCGATGGTTGCTGACCTGTCCGACGACGAAATCTGGAAACTCAACCGCGGCGGCCACGATCCGTACAAAATGTACGCGGCGTACCACCAGGCTGTTAACCACAAAGGTCAACCGACCGTGGTACTGGCCAAGACCATCAAAGGTTACGGCACCGGTGCTGGCGAAGCGAAAAACACTGCGCACAACACCAAGAAGGTCGATGTCGACAGCCTGCGTCACTTCCGTGACCGCTTCGACATCCCGGTCAAAGACGACCAGTTGGAAGCCCTGCCATTCTTCAAGCCAGAAGAAGGCAGCGCCGAAGCCCGTTACCTGAGCGAGCGTCGTGCTGCGCTGGGCGGCTTCGTGCCACAGCGTCGCGCTGAAAGCTTCAACCTGCCGACGCCGCCACTGGAAACCCTCAAGGCAATCTTGGACGGTTCCGGCGACCGCGAAATTTCCACCACCATGGCCTTCGTGCGGATCCTCTCGCAACTGGTCAAGGACAAGGAAGTGGGCCCGCGCATCGTGCCGATCATCCCGGACGAAGCCCGTACCTTCGGTATGGAAGGCATGTTCCGCCAGCTGGGCATCTACTCTTCCGTCGGCCAGCTCTACGAGCCAGTCGATAAAGAACAAGTCATGTTCTATCGCGAAGACAAGAAAGGCCAGATCCTGGAAGAAGGCATCAACGAAGCAGGCGCCATGTCCTCCTTCATCGCTGCCGGTACTTCGTACTCCAGCCACAACCAGCCGATGATTCCGTTCTACATCTTCTACTCGATGTTCGGTTTCCAGCGTATCGGTGACCTGGCCTGGGCCGCTGGCGACAGCCGCACCCGTGGCTTCCTGATCGGCGGCACCGCCGGCCGTACTACCCTGAACGGCGAAGGTCTGCAGCACGAAGACGGTCACAGCCACATCCTGGCATCGACCATCCCGAACTGCCGCACCTTCGACCCGACTTACGGCTACGAGCTGGCAGTGATCATCCAGGACGGCATGCGCCGGATGTTCGAAGAACAGCAGGACGTTTTCTACTACCTGACCGTGATGAACGAATCCTACGCCCAGCCAGCCATGCCGGCCGGTGTCGAGGAAGGTATCGTCAAGGGCATGTACCTGCTCGAAGAAGACACCAAGGAAGCGGCGCACCACGTCCAGTTGCTGGGCTCGGGCACCATCCTGCGTGAAGTTCGCGAAGCGGCGAAAATCCTGCGTGACGAATTCAACATCGGTGCTGATGTCTGGAGCGTTACCAGCTTCAACGAGCTGCGTCGCGACGGCCTGGCCGTAGAGCGCAGCAACCGTCTGCACCCTGGTCAGAAGCCAGCTGTCAGCTACGTTGAAGAGTGCCTTGCTGGCCGTAAGGGTCCGGTAATCGCATCGACCGACTACATGAAACTGTTCGCTGACCAGATCCGTCAGTGGGTTCCGACCAAGGAATACAAAGTCTTGGGCACTGACGGTTTCGGCCGCAGCGACAGCCGCAAGAAACTGCGTAACTTCTTCGAAGTCGACCGTCACTTCGTTGTGCTGGCCGCTCTGGAAGCCTTGGCTGATCGTGGCGATATCGAACCTAAGGTGGTGGCTGAAGCCATCGTCAAGTTCGGCATCGATCCTGAGAAACGCAACCCACTGGATTGTTAAGAGTCTGCTTCGAGATCGTATAACGCGCTGAAAGAGGAGCGACAGGGCAGCTGAAGATGCGGAATTTACTGTTGTTGATGACGGTAATGAGCATTGAAAGCTGTTTTGTCGTAACTGACTGACCCGGCGCAATCGAGAGTGAACAGGTTCTCCGAAGGAGAGACATTGTGAGTGAGCTAATTCGCGTACCCGACATCGGCAACGGTGAAGGTGAAGTTATTGAATTGATGGTCAAGGTCGGTGATCGCATCGAAGCTGACCAGAGCGTTCTGACGCTCGAGTCGGACAAGGCGAGCATGGAAATTCCTGCTCCCAAGGCTGGCGTCATCAAGACCATGAAAGTGAAGCTGGGCGACCGCCTGAAAGAAGGCGACGAGCTGTTCGAGCTGGAAGTTGAAGGCGAAGCGGCCGCTGCGCCCGCCGAAGCCGCTGCCCCTGCTGCCGCTCCGGCACCGGCCGAAAAGCCAGCTGAAGCTGCACCAGCGCCTGCTGCCGAGCCAGCTGCTGCCGCTGCTGAAACCGTGCAAGACATCCACGTACCGGACATCGGTTCGTCGGGCAAAGCCAAGATCATCGAACTGATGGTCAAAGTGGGCGACACCATCACCGCTGATCAATCGCTGATCACGCTGGAGTCCGACAAGGCCAGCATGGAGATCCCGTCTCCAGCCGCAGGCGTTGTCGAAGCCATCCTCGTCAAGCTGGAAGACGAAGTCGGCACCGGCGACCTGATCCTGAAATTGAAAGTAGCTGGCGCTGCCCCTGCTGCTGCCCCTGCTCAAGCTGCCGCTCCTGCTGCTGCCGCACCGGCCAAAGCTGAAGCTGCACCGGCTGCCGCGCCTGCGCCAAAAGCAGAAGCTCCAGCCGCTGCCCCGGCCCAAACCGCCGCACCTGCCAAAGACGGCGCCAAAGTTCATGCAGGCCCGGCAGTTCGCCAACTGGCTCGTGAATTCGGTGTTGAGCTGAGCGCAGTCAGCGCCACCGGTCCACACGGCCGCGTGCTGAAAGAAGACGTGCAGGTTTACGTCAAAGCCATGATGCAAAAGGCCAAGGAAGCTCCAGCGGGCGGCGCAAGCGGCGGCGCGGGCATCCAGCCAATCCCTGAAGTCGACTTCAGCCGTTTCGGCGAAATCGAAGAAGTGCCGATGACCCGCCTGATGCAACTGGGCGCGACCGGCCTGCATCGTAGCTGGCTGAACATTCCGCACGTGACGCAATTCGACCAGGCCGACATCACCGACCTGGAAGCTTTCCGCGTTGCGCAGAAAGCGGTTGCCGAGAAAGCGGGCGTCAAACTGACCATCCTTCCTCTGCTGCTCAAGTCCTGCGCCTTCCTGCTCAAGGAACTGCCAGACTTCAACGCTTCGCTGGCACCAAGCGGCAAAGCGGTGATCCGCAAGAAGTACGTGAACATCGGCTTCGCGGTAGATACCCCTGAAGGCCTGCTGGTACCGGTCATCAAGGATGTCGACAAGAAAAGCCTGCTGCAACTCGCTGCTGAAGCTGCGGTACTGGCTGAAAAAGCCCGCACCAAGAAGCTCTCGGCCAACGAGATGCAGGGCGCCTGCTTCACCATTTCCAGCCTCGGTCACATCGGCGGCACGGGCTTCACGCCGATCGTCAATGCGCCTGAAGTGGCGATCCTGGGTGTTTCCAAGGCAACCATGCAGCCCGTCTGGGATGGCAAAGCCTTCCAGCCAAAGCTGATGCTGCCACTGTCGCTGTCCTACGATCACCGCGTAATCAACGGCGCAGCCGCCGCGCGCTTCACCAAGCGCCTGAGCGATTTGCTGGCTGATATTCGTACGATCTTGCTGTAACACCTGGGGGCGCCACCTTCGGTAGGAGCGAACTTGTTCGCGAGACATGTACCTGATACACCCGGTCGTCTGTCTCGCGAACAAGTTCGCTCCTACCGATTCCCCCTGCTACCGCTGCAGATTTACCGAGCCAAACCGCTCGACCTCAACCCCGCCCACATGGCGGGGCTTTTTTTGCCCACGATTCAATCACCTGCACAGAACCCATACCCGGTAGGAGCGAACTTGTTCGCGAGGCGTGTACCTGACACACCCGGTCGCCTGTCTCGCGAACAAGTTCGCTCCTACCTTTTTGCTCACGATTCGACAAGACGCTACCCCTATCATCAGGAAGAAACCCGGTAGGAGCGAACTTGTTCGCGAGGCGTTTACCTGACACACCCGGTCGCCTGTCTCGCGAACAAGTTCGCTCCTACCCGTACTGCTATTTTTCAGCTGACCTCAGCGCCGGGGCTTTTTTTGTGTGCTGTTTCGCAAAGTGCGGCGAAATGCCGCTAATCCGGAATCTCGGCTCGCCGCCAGCAAAGCCTTGATCTAGAGCGCTTAATTCATAAACTGCATGCAACCGGTCTATTCTGGCCAAACATTTATAGCACTAAGCCACCGCGCTCCCTTGTCAGCCAGTGCTGCATGATGCAACCTTGCCACACGCGAAATCAGAAAGGGCCCCGCCCGCACGCGTTCAGTATTCCGGAAGCGAGTTTCTTCATGAAGAGCCAACCTGATGCTGCCGGTAGAACGGCGGCCGAGGTAGTGACGCAATTGCCGGTGCCTTCGCGCCTCGGCATGCTGCGTTTCGAGCGGCTGAATGAAGCCAATTGGGCGCTGCTCTACCTCGATCCAAACTGTGAAAAACAGTTCGGCCTGGCTGCCGTGGAACTCTGCGCCTTATTGGGCTCGCCCTACGCGAGCCTGATGGAACCTGAAGCCCGCTATCAAGTACACGATTCCATTCAGTTGCAACTGGCTGAAACCCCTTATTACACCGTGCGCTACACCTTGCACACAGCCCGCGGCCCGCTCAGCGTGGTCGAAATCGGCGAAGGCTATAAGCAGCACAACCGGCACCTGTTGCGCGGTTACCTGATGGTGGTCGATGGCCTGCAGATCGACGCCGACCTGTACGCCAATCCTGATCTGGAAACCCAGAACTCTCGCCTGCAAATCGCCCTGGAGCTCAATCAACAAGCCCAGCGCGAACAGTTCGAACACCTGGAGCGTGTCCGCGCCCAGCAAAATCTGATCCTGCACCTCGCCCGCCAGCGCTACAGCACCAACAATGCGCTGCAGGAAGCGGCCGAGCTGATCACTAAAAGTGCCTGCGAGATCTACAACATCTCCTGCGCCAGCATGTGGTACCTCAGTGGCCACATGCTTGAACCTATTTCCGCCTATCGCCGCGACGACAAGCAAAGCCACCTGCCGGCCCCCATCGACGCGAGTCCGTTTCCAAGCTACCTCGAAGCGCTGCATAACAGCCGCGCCATTGATGCGCACGACGTCCAGCAAGACCCGCGCACCAAAGAGATGGCCGCCAGCTTCAAGCCGCGTGACATCAGCGCCATTCTCGACGCCAGTATCCGCATCGACGGCCAGGTGATGGGGGTGCTTTGCCTGGAACAAACCGGTGAACCGCGCGCCTGGCAGTCCGATGAGATCGCCTTTGCCGGTGAGCTGGCGGATCAATTCGCCCAGGCCATCAACAACCACACCCGACGCACCGCCACCAGTGCCCTGCATTTATTTCAGCGCGCAGTTGAGCAAAGCGCCAATGCTTTCCTGCTGGTCAATTGCGACGGCGTGGTCGAGTACGTCAACCCAAGCTTCACTGCCATCACTCAGTACACCGCCGATGAAGTCCACGGGTACCAACTGTCCGAGCTGCCCGCACTGGAAAACCTCAGCGAAGTGCTCAAGGATACCAACTCAAGCCTTGCCAGCAGCAACAGCTGGCAGGGTGAATTCAAGAGCCGTCGTAAAAACCTCGAACCCTACTGGGGGCAGCTGTCGATTTCCAAAGTGTATGGCGACAACCGCGAGTTGACCCATTACATCGGCATCTACGAAGACATCACCCAAAGCAAATTGGCTCAGCAGCGCATCGAGCGCCTGGCCTACACCGACAACCTGACCAACCTGGGCAACCGGCCAGCGTTCATCCGTACTCTGGACGAGCGTTTTACCCGTGATAGCGACACGCCCATGAGCCTGTTGCTGGTGGACATCGACAACTTCAAACGCATCAACGACAGCCTGGGCCACCAGACTGGCGACAAGCTGCTGATCAGCCTGGCCCGCCGTCTGCGCAACACCTTGAACCCCAGCGATGTGTTGGCGCGTTTTGCCAGTAACGAATTCGCCGTGCTGCTGGATCAGACAGGGCCTGATGCGGGGCAAAACATCGCCACGCAAGTGCTGGCAACACTGGACAAGCCGATCTTCGTCGACAACCAGTTGATCAGCGTCACCGGCTCCGTAGGCCTGGCCTGCGCGCCGTTGCATGGTCGTGATCCACAGACGCTGATGAAAAACGCCGGGCTTGCGCTGCACAAGGCTAAAGCCAACGGCAAGCATCAGGTTCAGCTCTTCACCGAGGCCTTGAATGCCGAGGCCAGCTACAAACTGTTCGTTGAAAACAACCTGCGCCGCGCCCTGACGCAAAATGAGCTGGAGGTCTTCTATCAGCCCAAGCTGTGCCTGCTCAGCGGCCGCCTGATCGGTATGGAAGCGCTGTTGCGCTGGAACCACCCGGAGAAGGGCATGATTCGCCCTGACCAGTTCATCAGCGTCGCTGAAGAGACTGGCCTGATCATCCCCATCGGCAAATGGGTGGCCCGTCAGTCCTGCCGTATGAGCAAGCAGCTGACCGCAGCCGGTTTCGGCAATCTGCAAGTGGCGATCAACGTATCGCCCAAGCAGTTCTCCGACCCGGAGCTGGTAAGTGCAATCGCCACGATCCTCAAAGAGGAACAGCTCGATGCTTCGCTGCTGGAGCTGGAACTGACGGAAGGCCTGCTGCTTGAGGCCACTGAAGACACCCGCCAGCAACTGGACGCCCTGAAAAAAATGGGGTTGTCGCTGGCCATGGACGACTTCGGTACCGGCTATTCATCGTTCAGCTACCTGAAGAAATTCCCCATCGATGTGATCAAGATCGACCGCAGCTTCATCCGTGATATTCCGGATGATGAGGACGATATGGAAATCACCTCGGCTGTCATCGCAATGGCCCACAACCTCAAGCTCAAAGTGGTCGCTGAAGGCATCGAAACCGCCGCCCAGCTGACCTTCCTGCGCCGCCATCGCTGCGACGTGGGCCAAGGCTATCTATTCGACAAACCGATCCCCGGTCAGGACCTGATCGACAAGCTGCGCCGCTACCCACGCGGACCGTTGGCCTGACAGACTTTCCCCAGCCTGCTTTTTTCGGGCACACTTGCTGCTAACTGACATCACGCCGCCCTCGGTAGGAGGCAACTTGTTGGCGAGGCGGCGAAACTGACATCGCCTCGCGAACAAGTTCGCTCCTACCGGGAGTCGCGCCCTGATTACCTTCGCGGCCCGCCCGCATCCCACCATGAGGAAAAGGTTCATGGCTCTACGCTCGGAAATTCTCGTGAACAAAAACGCACTCCCGACTGCTGAACAGGCCCTGCCGGGTCGCGAAACCCCCATGACCCTGCCGGAAACCCACTACGTCAACGGCAACCCGCTGCTGGGCCCGTTCACCAGCAACGTAGAATTCGCCATTTTCGGCCTGGGTTGCTTCTGGGGTGCTGAACGCCGCTTCTGGCAGAAAGAAGGCGTGGTCAGCACCGTCGTCGGTTATGCCGGTGGCTTCACGCCTAACCCGACTTACGAAGAAGTCTGCTCCGGCCTGACCGGGCATTCTGAAGTTGTGCTGGTGGTCTATGAGCCAGAAAAAGTCAGCTACAACGAACTGCTGACCCTGTTCTGGGAACTGCACAATCCGACCCAGGGCATGCGCCAGGGCAACGACATCGGCACGCAATACCGCTCGGTGATCTACTGCACCACACCCGAACAGCTTGCTGCCGCCAAGGCCAGCGCATCTGTTTACCAGGCAGAACTGAGCAAAGCCGGGCTCGGTGAAATCACCACCGAAATCGAAGAAGCGCCGACGGTGTTCTTCGCCGAGGCGTATCACCAGCAATACCTGGCCAAGAATCCGCAGGGTTATTGCGGGATTGGCGGCACCGGGGTGTGCATGCCGCCGAGTCTGGCGGGGAATTGACTTCGTTATTGCCACAGGACTGGTGTAGGGCGTCGGGCGATTGATATCGACGCGGGACCGGCTTTAGCCGGGAAAGCGCCAGGCGTCACACCGCAAAATTGATGGCGCTCAAACCGGCCCATTCCCGGCTGAAGCCGGTCCCACGTCAGTCTCCGTTTGCCACACAACCTGAAGGACACCGGGCGATTGATATCGACGTGGGACCGGCTTTAGCCGGGAAAGCGTCAGATGTCACACCGCAAAATTGATGGCGCTCAAACCGGCCTATTCCCGGCTGAAGCCGGTTTCACGTCGGTCTCGGTTATGCCACACAACCTGAAGGACACCGGGCGATTGATATCGACGTGGGACCGGCTTTAGCCGGGAAAGCGTCAGGTGTCACACCGCAAAATTGATGGCGCTCAAACCGGCCTATTCCCGGCTGAAGCCGGTCCCACGTCGGTCTTCTCTATTGCCACAGGACTGATTTAACCTGAGCTGTCCAAGCTTTGACATTTTCCGATAACCATTACCGATGCCTAAAACGACCCGGCGCGCCTATTGTTTGTCTTCAGATCCTAATGGAGAGCAAAGGAATGCAAGGGTATGCACGCGAACATCTTCTCCGCACCAATCGATTCTCCGAGCACGGCCACAGCTACCTAATAACGTGCGTAGTCAAGGATCGACAACCCGTATTTACAGACTTGCGCACTGCTCGCATGGTGATCAGTGAAATGAAGCGCCTGCATATCTCGGGTGTCGTGGATTCTCTAGCATGGGTGATTATGCCGGACCATTTGCACTGGTTATTTGAGTTGAAGTCAGGATCCCTGGAGACGCTCATGCAGTCGCTCAAAGGTCGTAGCGCTTTTGCAATAAACAAGGCGTACGGCACCAAAAAGCTTACATGGCAGAAGGGCTATCACGACCGCAGGGTAAGGGTCGAAGATGACTTGGCGGAGATGGTTCGTTATGTCATAGCCAACCCGGTAAGAGCCGGGCTGGTTGAGCATGAGGGAGATTACTCACTATGGGATTGTTTTTACATGTGGGACCGGCTTTAGCCGGGAAAGCGTCAGATGTCACGCCGCAAAATTGATGGCGCTCAAACCGGCCTATTCCCGGCTGAAGCCGGTCTCACGTCGGTCTCCGTTTGCCACACAACCTGAAGGACACCGGGCGATTGATATTGACGTGGGACCGGCTTTAGCCGAGAAAGCGTCAGGTGTCACACCGCAAAATTGATGGCGCTCAAACCGGCCTATTCCCGGCTGAAGCCGGTCCCACGTCGGTCTCCGTTTGCCACACAACCTGAAGGACGCCGGGAGATTGATATCGACGTGGGACCGGCTTTAGCCGGGAAAGCGTCAGATGTCACACCGCAAAATTGATGGCGCTCAAACCGGCCTATTCCCGGCTGAAGCCGGTCCCACGTCGGTCTCCGTTTGCCACACAACCTGAAGGACACCGGGCGATTGATATCGACGTGGGACCGGCTTTAGCCGGGAAAGCGTCAGGTGTCACACCGCAAAATTGATGGCGCTCAAACCGGCCTCTTCCCGGCTGAAGCCGGTCCCACGTCGGTCTCCGTTTGCCACACAACCTGAAGGACGCCGGGAGATTGATATCGACGTGGGACCGGCTTTAGCCGGGAAAGCGTCAGGTGTCACACCGCAAAATTGATGGCGCTCAAACCGGCCTCTTCCCGGATGAAGCCGGTTCCACGACATCACTCAGCAATCAACCAATCCATCTTCCAATCCCCCTTGGTCTGCCCAAGCTTCTGCGCCAGATACGGCAGCAACTCGCGCAGTTCTTCCTCCAGGCCCCAAGGGGGGTTGGCGATGGCCAGGCCGGAGCCATTAAGGCTGGCGGGGGTATCCAACGGGTGAACATACAGCTCAACGCGCAGTAACTTCGGCGCGCCGGTTTCAGCCAGATCCTGATAAAAACGCTTGAGCAGGCGCGGGTCCTTGATGGGGTACCAGATCGCTGCCACGGTCTGACGCATACGACCAATGGTTTCTTTCAAGGCCACCGCGCACCGCTTCATCTCGTCGAGTTGCTCGAATGGCGGGTCGATCAGCAGCACCGCCCTCTTCTCCGCCACCGGCAGCAGCGCACGCGGTACATGCCAGCCTTCGCCAAGATGCACAGCAACGCGGCGGTCGCCTTTCATGTTCTCTTTCAACAGGCGCCCATCTTCCGGATGCTTCTCGTTGAGTAGCACGCGGTCATTGGCGCGGGTAGAGCGGCGGGCTATTTCCGGGGAGCCAGGGTAATAACGCAGCTCGCCGTTGGGGTTCATGTCGTGCAGCAGCTGCATGTAATCAGCCGCCAACGTAGGCAGGTCCGGCGCGTCCCACAGGCGTGCAATACCTTCCAGGTATTCGCCTGTGCGGCTGGCCTGATCACCCTTGAGGTCATACAGCCCCAGCCCGGCGTGGCTGTCGATATAGGCGAACGGCTGCTCCTTGCGCGCCATCAGCGCAAACAAGCGAGTCATGATCAGGTGTTTGAGTACATCGGCGTGGTTGCCGGCGTGGAAGGCGTGGCGGTAATTCATGGCAGCTCCTCGAAGGCTGCGCAGTTTAGCAAAAGCGAGCGGCATAATCAGGGCGCGCTGCCGCTCATTCGCAGCGGCCTTGCCTGCCGCCATTGCTTATCTGCCATCAAGCAAACGTGAAGTTATCGACAACAAACGCGGCTGTACCCTGATTGACGGTGAATACCATCACTTTAATCTTGCGCTCAGTACTGACAGCGTCGTGCCAGGCGGCGTAATCAAAACCGAAGTCCAGCTTGCGCTCGAAGATAAGCTGCTCCTGCTCATCAAAACACGCAAGAACGGGAGGCACGAGGCCCGGAATGCTTGCCCTGGCAAAAGCACCGAAAGTGACTTTATTGACCGGCGACCTCAAAACAAAACGCACCGAGCTTTCATCGGCAAATGAAATAGCCTGCCCCGTCACAAAGGGCGCTGCGACTGAATCCATGATCAGGCTCGCATCTTTGCCCACAGGGGTGACGATCATCGCGGGAAAGTCTCGATCAGTACCAGCGGGAATGACACCTAATGTTCCGGTCTCAAAATCCTCCCGGCTATAAATCACACTAAAGGTTCTGACGGCTGACTCCGGAATGCTACCGTACAAACCTCGGGCTTTGATGCTATACCCCCTGAACGCCAGCGATGACAAATCAACCGTCCAAGTGCCGCCGGTCGCTACTACGGTAGCCAGCACTTGTGCCCTGTCCAGAATCTCCACCTGCCGATCGGTGGCAGCCCGCCCCTCAAGGGTAACCGCGGTGTCATAGGTGCTGCCGCCGTTGTCGACCTCGCCTTTGGAGTCGCGCACGCTGGTAAGAGTGGGCGCCGCAGCAGCAACCACTGTCACCACCCAGGCCTCATCGGAAGAACCAATGGTGTAGCTGTGCCTGCCTTCCAGCACTGCGATCGACTTCACCCACGTGCCACCCTCCTTAACCAAAGCCAGAGCGACGGGCGTGTGGTTATCCGCAATAATCACCGCCGTGTCGGCCTCGCCGGTGCCAGAAAGCGTCAGTACGGTGTCTTCGGTAGATCCATTGCTGGGTATCGGATTGTTTTCACTGTCCACTACCCCGGTAATAGCAGGTATCGCGAGAGGTTTGTTGAAACTTGATTCGGCATCCATGGCACCCACCGTCTAACGAATGTTAGTCATCGCGACCTTAAAAGGAGTCGCACAACTAAACACTATCGAGACTGATCACCCGGCACACCTGATAGAAGTGACAGTGGTTAAACTAATTCGCGATCAGCAAACTTCATTTAATGATGCACAGCCCTGCATCCCTATCGAAGACACCGCCCCTTCGCGAATAAATCCACTCCCACAGAATCCCCCCATCCAGGACCAACGCAGCCCCGCCGCGGGACTGGATTCATCCGGGGAGGCGGCCTGACATTCAACGCCTGTACACCCCAACGCGAAGGAGTAACCTCACCGGATCAACCGCAATCCGAGCCGTCAAAATAGTCGCCGTTGGTACCGGTAAACCTCACAATCTTAAGCTTTCGATCAATGGGTGGGAGTTGCGGGGCCGGTACTTCAATGATGATGTCCCACGGTGACGACACCGCGCCACTGCTCGTGCACACGCGGAAGCTATGGCCCCCTGCTGGTGCATCAAACCTTACAGACCACGCACCGCCGCCCAGTACCTGGGTAGACCCGTTCAGCAGGCCGTTATCCAGTACAAACAACTTGGTGTTCGACGGCCCACGGCCAAAAATGATCAATGCGGGATGGATTGTAGTGCCGGGATTTGCAAGGGAGCTGCACCTGCCATCGACTATACGGGTTATCGCAAGCGCGGTAGATGTAGACGTAAATGGGGAGAAAGTATCCATCGTTCACCTGAATTGGCTAATGGCAGTTTTTCTGACAACTGCTTTATGTCAGCCCGATGACTGATACGAAGTATCATCGATTAAAGATGATTAACGACTATAAAAAGCGATAACGGTTAGATTGTTCGGCAATTAGCAACGCATAAAACGCTATCTTTTGCTCTACCGGCGTCATTGACCCAACCTGCACATGTCGCAAACACCACCTGCCGTTGCAGGGGCGGCTTCAGTCGCGAGCAGCATTAACGCCCGAGATCAGCGCTGATGCCACGGACGCCCTTGCGTCTGAAACCGTTCCACCAGGTTGCCCCCCGCCCGGTTACATCCGCACACACGTGCCAGCATTTACGTCCAAAACCGTCTGCCCAATCATGCGCGCCGTGAGCCTAAGAACTCTACTAAGCGTTACCCGCCACGACAGACAGCGGTTTTTTTGTGCCCGCGATAAATTCGTTTATCGCGAGTGCATAATGCCTTTGCACGTCCGTTATGTCGGGAGTCGGCTAATACAAGACCCTTCGGGGGAATATGCCGGCACTTCTTAGTGGTGTTCTTAGCTCCCGACGCCTTTGGTCCCTCAATAAAAAGCCAATACGGACAGACGTAATGCAAGAGCCTTTCGAACCCATGGTGTTCACCCGCCACAAATACCAACTACACGCCCTGCTCATCGAGCGCCAGGCCTGGTTTTGCGCCCGGGATCTGGGCCGCATGATGGGCCTGTTCCTCGAAGAACGCTTCACCCGCAAACTCGCCCCGGACCAACGCCGCAACGTGCTGATGAGCTACTACGGCGACGCGAAAGAAACCCTCATGGTCAGCGAATCCGCCGTCTACGCCCTGCTTGTCTACCACCCGAATCCTGCCAACCTGCCACTGCGCAAATGGCTGACCTACAGCGTGCTGCCGAGATTGCGTTACGGCCAGCTAACACTTGATCACAACTGCCCGACACCTGGGGTGCTGGAATGGAATACCGGCGAACTCAATGTGATGCATTGGCAGGATGAGCCGTGGATTCGGTTGCGGGATATGCCGTGTTTGTTGCCGCGGCGGGATGAGGTGGGGGGTGGCGGCCGGGGTGGATGGTGGAGATGCCTGCAGCGCAGGTAGCGACGCCACCACGTTCAAAATGCGTCTTGAAAGGTCGTCGCTTTAATGGATGGGATCGGTTGTGGTAGAGACACATGTGCTGCCGGGTCAGGATGAAATGGGATTGCAGCCGCCGGGATGATCGGACGTACCGGCTGCAACCTCGCTTCGTGAACGTAGGACCGGCTTTAGCCGGGAGGAAGCAGCTACATTCTGCGCTTGTGCTTCGTCAGACATACTGCTCTCTAGACTGAAAACCGGTCCTGCTGCATCGCCAGGGAATTGCAGGCAAAAAGGCTTCCTTCGGTAGTGGGGATGCAGAAGATCCCCGCCGTTGATAGGTCGCGCTATCGGCTAACGTCACGCTGGTTTTCAATGTGACGTTAGCCGAAAGGGGCCTTCTACGTTCACACGAGGGATAGATATGTCAGGACCATTCCAAGTTATCTAATGCGCACAAACTCCGCTCCCCCGAAACATCTTTAAGATTTATACGAAACTTACAGTAAGCACATGGACGCGAGAGTGTTAGCTCGACCGTATTTAACGTCGACTTTATTATGGTATGACTCTGGATCTCCGTATCATCTGCGGCATAAAACGTCACGCTATCAGTAGCATAATTCTCATAGGTAAACTTAAAAGTCCTTATCAACCTGCCAAATTCAAAGCGAGGATCATGACCTGACCATACAACAAATCTTTTTAATCCCCAGTGTGGCCTGTTAGGGATGCGACTCATAATGGTCGCCTGATCCGAACCGGATATCCCTGTAATCAAACACACCAAACCATTGGCAAAACTTATATTCACGCCGGTAGGAAGCTCCACGGGCCCCTGATACCCCTCAAAGTCTTCACGCCCCAACGTCACAACACTGAACGTACGCCGTTGCGAAACCGGATTATTGGCATATTGGCCTCTTGCCGTAATGATGTAACCCTTCACGGTCAACCCTTGCAATATATAGGTCCAGTCGCCATTCCCATCGACCGTGACCTCATCTTTCAACTCGCCATCATCAAGTATCTCCACCCGCTGACCGGCCGCCGCCCTGCCTTCTAACGTGACAACGGTGTCCAGCGTTGTACCTTCGGGCTCCACCTCGCCTTTGGAGTCTCGCACGTGGGCGATGGTCGGGGCCTCCATCGCGTTTACGGTAAAAGACCAAGCCTGCGACACCAACTGCCCCCCACTATTTTTCGCCGTAATCCGGTGTTCGGTCTCCGTCAATCCTG